>JAIOII010000278.1 GCA_019912685.1 Kofleriaceae bacterium | reverse complement strand
GAACGAGTGGTGTCGGCCGCCGCACCGGCGGCGACCGACACCACTCGTTCCGCATCGCGTCCGCCGAGGCGTCCGAGGCGCTCACGCACACGCGGATCGCCGTCGCGTGGGGCTTCGCCTCCGAGTCCGCGCTCGCCGAGGTCGGCGACATCGAGGACCGCCTCCAGGCGGTGCTGTACCGCCTCCGCCACCCGCGGCGGTGAGCCGCACGGCGGCGCCGCCGCCGGTCCCGGAATCGGGATCGGGATCGGGATCGGAATCGGAATCGGGATCGGGATCGGGATCGGAATCGGAATCGGAATCGGAATCGGAGTCGGAGTCGGAGTCGGAGTCGGAGTCCGAGTCCGAGTCCGAGTCCGAGTCCGAGTCCGAGTCCGAGTCCGAAACCGAAACCGAAACCGAAACCGAAACCGAAACCGAAACCGAAACCGAAACCGAGTCCGACCCGCGCTATCAGTTCACCCAGCGCGGTGGCTGTGGCCCTCGTGGCGGCTCGTCGTCGTCATCGGAGGCGACCTCCACCTCCAGCTCCACGCCCTCTTCCTCCTCGAACCGCCGTCCTCGCGCGGCTTCCTCCGCCGCCATCTGCGCGAGCCGCACCCTCGCCATGCGCCGCCGCCGCCGCCACGCGAGCACCAGCAGCACCGCCGCCAGCACCCACAGCGCGCTCGCGAACACGCCCGCCGGGACCAGCAGATAGCGCCGCACCAGATCGGCGCGCCACTCCTCGTACAGCTCCTCGATGCCGACGCCGTACGCCTCCCGCGCCGCCGCATCCACGCTCTTGCCCTCGGCCATCGCCCGCAGGAAGTACCGGAAGGGCCACCGGTCGCCGTCATCCTGCGCGTCCTGCCACCGCCCGCGGTGCGCCAGGAACCCGACGAAGTCGTAGCTCTGCGCGTACGCGCGCGACGCGGGCGCCTCCTCGGCCGGGAAGCCCGCCTCGAGCGCGTCGAGCGGCGCGATGTTGCCGAACCACGCCATGCCCGCGAGCGTCTCCACGCGATCCATGCCCAGATCCTGGGCGTGCTGCCACGCGAAGCCCTCGTGCAGCCACCGCGGCGCTCGCGGCACCGCAGCTCCCAGCAACAGGTGCGCGAGCTCGTGATCGAGCGTCTTGCCCGTGTCGTGCACCTGCGGCCCGCGGCGCAGCGCGAGCGCCAGCACGCCGAGATCCGGGAACGCCACGCCCGCCGCCCAGCGCGGCGCGCCGCGGCCCGGCGGCGACACCGACGTCAGATCCGCCGTGTCGTGCACGAGCCGGATCTCGATCCGCCGCGGCCACGGCAGGTCCTGCAGATCCTCGGCGATCTTCGGCAGCGTCTTCTCGGCGCGGTCGGCGAGCTTCGCCGCCTCGTCGTCGAGCCCCGCCGCCGCGCGCACCACGATCTCGCCGCGATCGACCGTCACCGGCAGCGGCACGGCGCGCGCGGGCGCCGCCGTCAGGACGAGCGCCAGCGCCGTCGCCATCGCGACGATCCAGAGACGTAGAGCAGGGAGGGACGGCATGACGTTCACGAAGCTCAGAAGGTGAGGTCGATGATCTGCCGGTCCTCGCCGGCCTCGATCGCATAGATGGTGACGGCGCCCGCGGCGAGCGCGCCGCCGATCACGGCGTACACCCACCACTTCGTGTCCTCGCGCGAACGCGAGACCTCGCGCACCATCTCGTCGGTGGCCGCGAGCGGCTTGTCGGGATCCAGCCCGCCTCCTCCCCACGCCTCGACGCGCGCCATCACGCCGGCGCCGATCGCCAGCGGGTCCTTCAGGTCGCCGTCGACGACGAGCTTGGCCGCCGGCTCGCCGGGCGCGCGCACCCACAGGGCGGCCGTGTCGCGCTCGCCGAGCACGACGGCGAAGCGGACGCCGACCTGGCTCATCAGCTCGGTCACCTCGACCACGGTCGGCGGCGCCGCGCCCTGCCACGCCGCCACCTGACCGGCGAGGCGCTTCCACCTCGACGCGCGATCCGCGGCGGTGACCTCGAACGACAGCGGCTTGCCGTGCACGGTGATGAACGCCGCGCCGCGCGTCGAGCCCGCCGCCACCGCCACGACGTGCTTGCCGGCATGCACGAACGTGCTCACCGGCGCCGTGCCGATCGCGACGCCGTCGACGGCGACCGTCGCCCCGATCGGCGCGGTCACGGTCACCTCCACGATGTCGCGGTCGGTCGCCGCGTCGATCTCCGGGTACTTCGCCCACACGTCCGCGGGCACGGCCGGGCTGCCGCCGAGCGCGCGCAGCCGGTCCGCCGCCGCGCGCGCCATCGGGC
>JAIOII010000277.1 GCA_019912685.1 Kofleriaceae bacterium | reverse complement strand
GCGCGCCGCGCCCGGCGAGCATCGTGACCAGCGCGGCGCCGAGGCCGCTCCCTCCGCCGGTGACGACGGCGCGCGTATCGCTTCCGATCTTCATGCTGCTTTTCCTCGCTTCCTCGCGTCTCGTTCGATCGTCGCCGGCAGCTCGTCGCGCCGGCGCAGGATGTAGTCGGAGGGTCGCATGCGCGCCGTGCGCGCGGCGAACTCGGCGGTGAAGCCTGGCCAGAGCGTGGTGTTCTTGCCGGCGGCGTTCTGGTACCAGCTCTTGCAGCCCGACATCCACACCGTGCCGGCGAGGCGGCGCTGCATCTCGTCGTTGAACGCGCGCACGACCTCGGGGCGGGGTTCGATCGTCGCGAGGTCGCGGTCGCGCATCGTGCCGAGGCATGACATGACGAGCCGCACCTGGCACTCGATCATGAAGATGATCGAGTTGTGGCCGAGGCCGGTGTTGGGGCCGATCAGCGTGAACAGGTTGGGGAAGCCGGCGGCCATCGTGCCGAGGTAGGCCTCCGGATCCCGGCGCCATGCCTCGCCCAGGTCGACGCCGCCGCGGCCGAGGAGCTTCATGCCGCCGATGTAGTCGTGCACGTCGAAGCCGGTGCCGAAGATGATCGCGTCGACCTTGCGCTCGCGGCCGTCGACGGTGACGACGCCGTCGCGCGTGACCTCGCGGATGCCGTCGGTGACGACCTCGACGTTGGCGCGGGTGAGCGCCGGGTAGTAGTCGTTGGAGATGAGGATGCGCTTGCAGCCCATCAGGTAGCGCGGCGTGAGCTTGGCGCGCAGGATCGGATCGCGCACCTGCGCCTGGAGGTGGCGCAGCGCGATCGGCTGCACCCACTCGAGGAGCTGGGGCCGGATCGTGAAGGGCAGCGCGCGCAGCTCGTGCCCGGCGTAGAGGCGCGCCCGGTGGAGCGCGCGCATCCCGGGCACGCGGCGGAAGAGGCGCTTGTGGCGCTCCGAGAAGACCTGCTCCCGGCGCGGCAGGATCCACGGCGGCGTGCGCTGGAAGAGGTGGAGCTTGGCGACGCGCGGCGCGATCTGCGGGACGAACTGGATCGCGCTCGCGCCCGTGCCGACGACGGCGACGGTCTGGCCGGCGAGCGGCGCCTCGTGATCCCACTGCGCCGAGTGCCACGTGCGGCCGGCGAACGTCTCGAGGCCGGGCAAGGACGGCACGAGCGGGCGGCTGAGGCCGCCGATCGCGGCGACGAGCACGTCGCCGGTGAAGGCGCGGCCGTCCTTCGTGCGCACGGTCCACGTCGCCGCGCGCTCGTCGTACGCGGCGGCGCTCACGTCGGCGGCGAAGCGCACCTTCTTGTGGAGCTGGTAGTGCGCGGCGCAGCGCTCGATGTAGGCGCGGATCTCGGGCTGCGGCGCGTAGGTCTGCGACCAGTCGGGGTTGGGGAAGAACGAGTACGAGTAGAGGTGCGCGGGCACGTCGCACGCGCAGCCGGGGTAATGGTTGTCGCGCCAGGTGCCGCCGATCGCGTCGGCGCGCTCGAGGATCACGAAGTCGTCGACGCCGGCCTCGAGCAGCTTCACCGCCATGCACAGGCCGGCGAAGCCCGAGCCGACGATGACGACGCGGAACCGCTCCGGCGTCGCGAGCTCGCCGCTCACTGGACCCACGCTCCGCGCAGGTTCGCGCGCAGCTCGCCGCCGTCGCCGAACAGGCGCTCGCGCCACGTCGCGAGGAGCGCCGCGGTGTCGCGGTCGTCCGGGTGGAACCCGGGGCGGAAGTACTGGAGGTACGCCGGCACGAGCCGCGTGAACCAGCCCGGGTAGACCCAGACGTGCCCGACGCCGCGCAGCCAGCGCCACGGCTTCCAGAGGAGCCTGCGCTCGGCGAGGAAGTGGGTCTGCACCCAGAGCGTGAAGGCGAAGAAGATGATCGTCGTGAGCAGCATGACGCCGGCGCGGCGCGCGTAGCCGCCGCCGGCGGCCCCGTAGACGTCGAAGGCGACCGCCTTGTGCTCGCTCTCCTCGAGCGCGTGCCACACCCAGAGCGGGCGGATCGCCGGGTGCATCCCGTCGCGCATGCCCTCCTCGCGCAGCGCGGCCTCGGCCATCATCGCGGTGAAGTGCTCGAGCGCGCACGTCGCCGCGAGCTGCGACCGGGCGGGCAGGGCGCGGCGCACGAGGCGGAGCAGACCCTTCAGCTGCCGCTCGAGCTTCACCGACGAGGTGTAGCCCTGCGCCAGGAACATCTCGTTGAACGCGCGGTGCTCCTTGCCGTGCATCGCCTCCTGGCCGATGAAGCCGTCGACCGCGGCGTCGAGCTGCGGATCGCGCACGTGGTGGCGCAACGCCTTCACCGAGTCGACGAAGAAGCGCTCGCCCTCGGGGAAGAGCAGCGAGAGCGCGTCGAGGAGCGTCGACACGTACGCGTCGTCCTGGTACCAGTCGACCGGGACGCGCGCGGGATCGAAGTCGAAGTCGACCTGGCGGCGCGGGATGTCGGCCGAGACAGCGGGGTCGGTGGCGGGGACGGCGACCATGAGTACCTCCGTTGCTTGTTGACTCTGGGTCAAAAGCGCCGAGGTTTCCAGGTGCGACTGTGCCGGCCGTTTATCATTTCGGGCCAATCTCGACGCTGGCGCGCACGTACCGGGCGACGAGCGCGTCGTCGACGGTGGGGCGGCTGACGCCCAGATCGGCGAGCGTGGCGACGGTGCGCGCGCAGGGCCACGGGCCGCTGCCGAGCGCGAACCCGGTCGCGGGGAAGTACGCGAGGAGGGCGGCGAGGCGCGACGACGGGGCGGCGACGAG
>JAIOII010000276.1 GCA_019912685.1 Kofleriaceae bacterium | reverse complement strand
CGCCCGCGTCGACCTCGCCGCCCGCCGTGCTCGACGCGCAGGCCGCGGCCGCGACGGCGACGACGCCGAAGGCCAGGGCGAGCGCGGGAGAGACGCGCAGGCGCGACTGCATCGGGCGAGTGTAGCGCCCATCGCGGGGGCGCGCTCGACTCATGCAGGTTTCGTGGCGTCCCTCACGGGTGGCTCACCGACGATGTTGCGGATGTACATGGCCTGCGAGGCGAACGCGACGAGGCGACCGGCGTCGTCCCAGAGCTCGGCCTCGCCGATCGCCCAGCCGGCGCGGGCGCGGCGCACGTACGCCGACACGAGGATCCACTCGCGGTCGGTGTCGTCGACGACGTGCAGCGTCAGGTCGAGGCTCGGCGCGTAGAAGCGATACGGGCCCGGGCCGATCGCGTGGGTGAGCGCGGCCGGCATCGTGTCGGCGATCGGCGCATACGCGAGGCGATCGAAGCGGCCGGCGCGGTCGCGCTGCGGGCGGCGATAGCGGAACCAGCGCGCGTAGCGCGCCGGGCCGGCGACGAACTCCGGCGTCCAGAAGCGCGTGCCGCGCGCGAGCCGCACGTCGACGTTGGCGAAGAACGGCGCCTTGAGGTGCGGGTTCTTGCCGTCGTCGGCGAGGAGGTCGATGCACGCGGCGGGCGGCGGCACGTCGGGCATCGCCGCGCCGACGATGTCGGGGCCGGGGCGCTCGCGCGCGAAGGTCGCGAGGAGCTGCGCGCCCGCGGTGCCGGGGAAGCGCAGCTGCACGCGCACCTGCACCGCCGCGCTACCGGTGCGCAGGAGGTCGACCTCGATCTCCACGTCGCCGGCCTGGATCGGATCGCAGAAGATCGTCGAGGTCGAGATCAGGCGGAGCGTCGGATCGCCGATCGCGTCCTCGGCGGCGCGCAGCGCGGCGGCGGTGACGACGCCGCCCGACGGGTAGAGGAAGTCCCAGTGCCTCGGCAGGGAGAGCGTGTAGCGCGGCGCGTCGCCGGGCACGCGCACCGGCGCGATGTCAGCGGCGAGGTCGGCGGGCGCCCAGGGGAACGCCGTCACGGAAGCACCTCGCGCGCGGTGGCGCGGATCTCGTCGAGGAGCCCGTCGAGCTCGGCGGCGCCGGCGAGCGGGTTCATGAGCGCGGTGCGCAGCCACGTGGCGCCGCAGAGGCGCGTGGTGAGGAAGTACCAGCGGCCGCGCTCGAGGCAGCGGCGGCGGATCTTCGCCTGGAGCTCGTCGAGCGCCGCGCCGGCGAGCGACGCGGCGGGGCGATGACGGAAGACGACGATGTTCGCCTCCGGCGACGTCGCGAGCTCGAAGTCGTCCGCCGCGTCGATGCGGGCGCCGAGCGCGGCGCCGAGCTCGAAGACGCGCTCGACGTACGCGCGGAAGAAGCCGACGCCGTACGCGCGCAGGCTCGCGTACAGGATCGTGCTCATCATGCGCCTGGTGCACTCGACGGTGCGGAGCCCGAGGTTCCACCACTCGCGCTCGGGCGCGAAGAGGTACGACGCCTCCTGCGCGAACGCCTCGTAGCTGCGGGCCTCGTCCTTGTAGAGGACGGCGGTGCAGAGCGCCGGCACCGCGAGCAGCTTGTGCGCGTCCCACACGACGGAGTCGGCGCGCTCGATCCCGGCGAGGAGGTGGCGGTGGCGCGGCGACAGCGCGGCGCTCGCGCCGTGCGCGCCGTCGACGTGCAGCCAGAGGCCGTGCGCGGCGCAGAAGTCGGCGATCGCC
>JAIOII010000275.1 GCA_019912685.1 Kofleriaceae bacterium | reverse complement strand
GCCGCAACCGCAACCGCAGCCGCAGCCGCAGCCGCAGCCGCAGCCGCAGCCGCAGCCGCAGGAGGTAGCAGAGGGCGGTGAGAATGAGGGCACGGGCCCCGGAGCGTTTGCGAGCACGCGACCCGTCCTCGGGGGCGGGCGTGGTGGCGGGGCGCCCGCGCGCCCGTCGCGCATTGGAACGTGCCCAGCGCGCGAACGGTGGTGGTCGATCAACTGACCGCCGCGCAGGTGCACGTTGGGGTGACGCGGAGGGTGGTGGGGCGCTGGGCACGTTCCATGCGCTCCAGGGCGCTGCTGGGCGAGCCCCGCCACACCGCCGCCCCCTGCGGCGGGGTGCGAGGGGGGAAGAAACCCATTGCCGGAGATCGAACGATGCTGGACGCCTATTCCGTTTCCATCCAACTCATCCGTCTCGTCCGCCCGCTCGTCGAGCGGATCGCGAAACACGACCGCGACCTCGCCGACCAGATCAGGCGAGCCATGAACAGCATCCCGCTCAACCTGAGCGAAGGCAGGAAGAGCCGCGGAGGGAACCAGACCCGGCTGTACTCGTACGCGTGCGGCAGCAACGACGAGGTACGCGCAGGTCTGGAGAGCGCGCTCGCGTGGGAATGGATCGAGGAGGCAGAAGAAGCGCTGGCGCTCGTCGACCGCCTCGCCGCGATGACCTGGCGGCTCACGCACCCGCGCCGGTCAGCGGCGTAGTCAGACACCCGCGCGCTCTTTTCTGACCGCAGGCTGCAGCCTTCTGCGGTTGCGGCTCCGGCTGCGGCTCCGGCTGCGGTTGCGGCTGCGGTCAGTTCGTCTTGAGGACGAGCGCGACCTTCTGCTTCTTCGGATCGCAGGTCGTCTCGGTGCACACCGCGAACTTGAAGGTGCCCGGGATCGTGAACTCGCCCGCGCCTTGCGCGGTCATCTTCACCGCGAAGGCGAGCTCGTGATCGTCGAACTTCTCGGCGTCGGCGGGCTCGAAGACCGTCTTGGAGAGCGTCACGCCGGCGGGCGGCTCGAGCGTGAGCTTGGTCGGGAAGTCCTTGTTCATCTTGTAGCCCGTGCCCGGGTTCACCACGACGCGCGCGATGGCGTCGCCGCCCGGCGGGGTCGGTTGGGCCTGCTGCGTCGTCACCTTGAAGCTCGTGTCGTTGGCCGACGCGCCCTCGGCTGCTGCCTCCGCGCCGCCCGGGGCGCCGGCGACCTGGATCTGGACCGGGGGCGCGCTCTTCGTGCCGTCGCCGCGGGTGGCGGCCGGAGGCGCCGTGTCGGTGGGACGCGGATCGGCCTTCGAGCAGCCGGCGAGGACGAGAGCGCCGAGGATGGCGATGCGGACCATGTGGGCCAGTATAGGGGATCCACGGGCCCTCGCCATGACCTCGCGAAACCGCTACGCTCGCAGACGGTGCGCAGGGCCCAGCAGCTCGGCCGGTACCATCTTCTCGATCGCATTGCGTTCGGCGGGATGGCCGAGATCTACCGAGCCAAGACGTTCGACGCGCAGGGCCACGCGCACCTGGTCGCCGTGAAGCGCGTGCTCGCGCACCTCGCCGAGGACGACGACTTCATCCAGATGCTGGTCGACGAGGCCAAGATCGCCTCGCTCCTGCGCCACCAGAACATCGCGCGCGTGTACGAGTTCGCGCGCGCCCACGGCGAGTACTTCATCGCCATGGAGCACGTGGACGGCAAGGACACGCGCACGATCCTCGAGCGCTGCCGGCAGAAGAAGAAGCCCATGCCGCCCGAGCACGCGGCCTACGTCGCCGCCGAGGTCGGCTCGGCCCTTCACGCGGCGCACACCGCGATCGACAGCAAGCGGCGGCCGCTGCGCATCGTGCACCGCGACGTGTCGCCGTCCAACATCATCGTCTCGTACACCGGCGAGGTGAAGCTCTGCGACTTCGGCATCGCCAAGGCGACCCTGTCGAAGGTGAACACCAAGACCGGCGTCATCAAGGGCAAGGTGAAGTACATGAGCCCGGAGCAGGCGCTCGGGCGCAAGCTCGATCACCGCTCCGACGTGTTCAGCCTCGGCTCGTGCCTGTACGAGATGCTGACGCGCGTGCCGCCGTTCACCGCGTCGAACGAGATGGATCTGCTCATCAAGGTCCGCGACGCGAAGTACCGGCCGATCGCCGATCTGGTGCCGTCGACGCCGCCCGAGATCGAGGCGATCGCCGACCGCTGCCTGACCCGGTCGCGCGCGCAGCGCTACCAGACGGCGGCCGAGGTCGAGGCCGATCTGCGCGCCTTCCTCCGCCGCTACGTGCCCAACTACTCGCGCAGCCACCTCGGACGCTACGTGCGCAAGGCGTTCGCCGCCGAGATCGAGCGCGAGCTGCGCATGCTCGAGGAGTACGTCCTCGCCGACGACGTGAGCGACGATCTGGGCGAGAACCTGATCGCGCGCGACACCGAGGACGTCGCGCCGCAGCCGGTCCCGTTCCAGCCGCGCCCGACGGGCACGGCCGACCACATGCTCGGCGAGAGCGGCACCGGCACGGGCACGGGCAGCGACGACACCGACGGCGACGGCGAGAACAGCACGACCGCGGAGCGACGCCAGCAGCAGGCGACCGGCGGCTTCGACGTGCACGCCGCGCAGACGATGATCCTCGATCCCG
>JAIOII010000274.1 GCA_019912685.1 Kofleriaceae bacterium | reverse complement strand
ACCCGCACGCCGGCGTCCCGGGCGCGCCGCCGCTCGGCGGCGGTGGCGGCGGTGCGGGTGACGTCGACGTCGCCGCCATGGGCCTGCCGCCGCCCGATCCCAACAAGCCGATCGATCCCAGCAAGGTGCTCGCCGGCACCGTCGTGCTCGGCGGCGCGCACGCCGGCAAGGTGCCCGCGGGCTCCGTCATCTTCCTCGCCGTCCGCCAGGCCGATCCGTCGACGGGGCAGGGCGTCGGGATGCCGATCGCGACCGACAAGCTGGTCGTCGGCTCGAGCTGGCCGCTCAGCTTCAACATCGACGAGTCGAAGGCGATGATCGGCGGCACCGGCTTCTCGGGCGACGTCGTCGTGATGGCGCGCTTCGATCAGGATCACGAGGCGCGCTCGAAGCAGCCCGGCGACATCGTCGGCCAGGTGCGCACGACGATCCCGGCGGCGAGCCTGACGATCACGCTCGACCAGGTCCTCCAGTAAGGGCCGGCGCCGGCCGTCAGCCGACCGTCATGTCGCGCAGGTGCGCCGTGTCGTTGATCGACACGATGCGCCAGTGCGGGCCGCGGTGCTCGACGTGCGTGATCGACGCGTTGTCGACGAGCACGAACACCGGATGATCGTGCGTGGGCGCGCCCATCCGGCAGATGTACGAGAAGGCGTGGAAGAGCGCGAGGCCGTGCGTGACCACGGCGATCCGCTCGCCCGGGTGGTCGGTGAGGATGCGTTCGATCGCGTTCGACACGCGCCCGAACACGACCTCGGCGCGCTCCCCGCCGTCGGGGACGGCGTCCGGGTCGCGCGTCGTGAGGCTCTTCCACATGTCGGGGTAGCGCGCCTCGGCCTCGGCGAACGACAGGCCGTCGAACACGCCGAGGCTCCGCTCGCGCAGCCCCGGCTCGAGGCGCGGCTCGAGCCCGAGGAGGTCGGCGATCGGCTGCGCCGTCTGCCGGGCGCGCGCCAGGTCGCTCGTGACCAGGACGGTCGGCGCCCGGCGGCGCATCTCGCCGGCGGCGGCGACCGCCTGGCGATGGCCGAGGTCGGTCAGCGGCGCCTCGCTCCAGCCGCCGAAGCGGTTGTCGCGGTTCGAGACCGCCTCCCCGTGACGCACGAAGTACAGCACGGTGCGGGCGTCCACGCGGTCATGGTAAACAACGGCCGCAATGCCTGACTACTCGAAGATCCATGATCTCGTGAGCCACCGCGTCAGCCTCGAGTACGACACGGGCGCGCGCGTGGTCGGGATGCTGGCGTCCTGCCAGCCCTCGTCGGGGCCCGTCGAGTTCGTGGTGCTCCACGACGCCAAGCTGTTCAGCTCGAGCGGCAAGCTGGTCCGCGAGCTCGCCGACGTGACCCTGTGCCCGAACGTGGTCACCGGGCTCTCGCTCGACGAAGGCCCGCGCGGCCGCGACGTGAAGTAGCCGACCGCGCTACGGGGTCCCGCCGAGCGTGCCGCCGTACGACGCGACGAGCGCGTTGTCGACGCTGTCGGCGTGGTCCGAGACGCGGCGGATGAGCTCGTGGACCTCGCTGCGGTCGATATCGAGCGTCGAGCGCTCGGCGACGAGCAGCACCTGATCGCCGCGCGCCGCGAACGCGACGCCGCACAGCTCGGCGTTGCGCGCGAGCAGGTCGGCGTGGAGGTCGGCGCGCAGCGACGCCTCGGCGCCCGGGGCGAGCCGCATCACCGCGGAGGTGACGCGCAGGTGCGGATGGTCGGCGCGCTGCACGATCTGGATCGACACCTGCGCCGATCCCTTGGCGACGCGCCAGGCCTTCATCGCCTGCGGGTCCTCGACGCGGCAGTCGTTGACGAAGTGCCCGAGCGCGATGAGCACGTCCTCGACCATCATGACCGCCGAGTTCGTGTTGATCTCCCGCGAGTTCTCGAACAAGGAGAGCCCCATCACGGGGCATCGTATCACGGCGCGTCGGGGCTCAGTCGATCTCGGGGCCGGCCGGCTCGACGATGTCCGAGTCGCAGCACGCGTTCGCGTCGCATCCCGGCTGCGGGAACTTGCAGCACCAGTTGGGATGATCGATGTCGGTGGTCTCGCCCATGCAGTCGATCGGCGTGACGCGCGTGCGCAGCTGCCGATCCATGTACGTCTCGGCGTCGGGGACGCATGCGGCGCCGGTGACGGCGTTCACCCACGTGTCGACCGTGGGCTCGGGCTCGGTGCAGGCGGGGGCGGTGAAGGCGATCGTGACGGCGAGGACAGCGGAGGCGGTGAGGTGGAAGAGGCGCATGGTGAAGGTCCCAGCAGCCCGGCAACGCACAGGATCTGCAAGCAAGAGACCAGGCGCCGGCCCGCTGTAAGGTCGCGCGCCGCTTCGCTACCCGAACCGAGGTGCTGGTGGGGGTGGTCCCCGGCGTGGGGCGGCCAGTGACCACGCGGGGTTGCAGCGCACCGGGGTTGTGAAAGGATTGCGGCGGTGAACGACGACGAGCCCGGAGCCGGGGAGCCGCCTGCGGAGGCGGATGCGGCCGCGGGGCCGGAGGCGGATGCGGCCGCGGGGCCGGAGGCGGAGGCGGAGG
>JAIOII010000273.1 GCA_019912685.1 Kofleriaceae bacterium | reverse complement strand
GCGCGGCGGCGATCGCGTCGCGCCGGCCGAGCGCGGGTGCGACGTCGAGCCGCCCCGGCCCGCACTCGTCGGGGTACGGGAACGTGGCGAGCCCGAGCTCGACGGCGGCGCCGTACGCCGCCGCGACCTGATCGATCGCGCCGCGCGCCGCCGACCACTTGCTGGTCATGGTGATCGCGTCGGCCGCGCCGTTCATCGAGCTCGATCGATCGAGCACGACGACGAGCCGCGACGGCGCGCAGGTGTCGGCGCGCGCGACGCGCATCGCACCGACGAGGACGACGAGCCAGGAGAGAGCAACGATGACAGGCCAGGTGGTTCGCATGGCCCGGCCCTTCAGCAACGCCGATGCCAGGATCCGGATCGGGTCATCTCGCGGGCTTCGCGATCGTCGTGTCCGAAGTTCGGACGTCTTCGTCCGGTCCACCGGCCGCCTCCGGCCGGACACCCGCTGTCACGAGCTGCCGGTCGGGTCTCTGGCAGCCATGCAACGCGCGGATCGGATAGGGTAGGGCCGTGGGGGCAACCGAAGACGACCTGACCTTGCTCGTGCGCTGGCGCGAGGGCGACCAGCTGGCGGGCAAGCAGCTGTTCAAGAAGTACTTCGACCAGCTGTACCGGTTCTTCGCGAGCAAGTGCGCCGAGCCGGACGAGATGGTGCAGTCGACGTTCTTCGCGATGGTGAAGGCGAAGGATCAGTTCGGCGGCCGCTCGTCCCTGCGCACGTACATCTTCACGATCGCGCGCCACGAGCTGTACCGGCACCTGCGGACGCTCCGCCGCGACCGCCAGTTCGATCCCGAGCTCTCGTCGATCGCCGACATGGGCACGTCGATCGGCGGGCGCATGGCGAAGAACGACGATCATCGCCGGCTGCAGGAGGCGCTGCGCCAGCTCCCGGTCGAGCAGCAGACCCTGCTCGAGCTGCACTACTGGGAGGACATGGACGCCGCCGCCCTGGCCGAGGTGTTCGAGGTGGCGCCGGGGGCGATCCGCACCCGGCTCACCCGCGCCCGGGCTGCGCTCCGCGAGGTGATGGCGAAGGCGGCGTCCGCCCCGGCCGACGCCCTGCGCTCCGACGAAGCCCTCGAAACCTGGGCCCGTTCGCTCGCCGGCTGACGGCGGCACCGGTTGGACCGAAGATTTCCTTCTCTTTCGGTGACACATCCGGGGTGAGCTGTCTCTTCCGGGCATGTCGCAAGGGAAGCTGACTGCCGCGCTGCTGTTCGCCGTCGTCCCCACCGTCCTCGCCGCCTGCGTCGAGGCGCCCGAGGAGGGTGATGACCTCGACCTCAGCACGGAGACGCAGGAGCTGCTCGGCTGCCCGCACTGGGGCTGCAACTCGAACTCCCCCGTCATCGACATCTGGGACTTCCACGAGCTGAACGACAGCGGCCTGCCCAACGCGGCCGGCGTCGTGCTCCATGGCCTGTGGAAGGGCGGCATCGAATATCAGCCGCGCGTCACCGGCGCGAGGCTGCGCGGCTATCCGAAGTCGGCGGCGGTGCCGGTGCTCGAAGGGCTCGCTCTCGACGGCGCCTACTTCGACGTCGAGACGCCCGACGCGACGCACTGGCAGATCCAGATCCACAACGTCTCGAACGTGGTCGGCTACTGGATCGGATCGGCAGGGCCCTACAACGAGACGTACGAGCTGCTCTACACCAAGCCTGGCTGGGGCCTCCGTCCGCTCTGCAAGAATCCACCGGGCCGGGTCGATGGCGAAGGGCGCATCTGGGGCCGACAGTACGAGGCGCTGATCTACACCGGCGATCGCTACAACGCGGAGACCTTCGAGGTCACGGCGACCGACTACCGCACCACGACGGGTTGGTTCAACCTCGCCTGCGCCGGCAGCGCGCTGGCCAAGCTTCACCTGACGCGCCACACGACCGCTGGCATGGACAGCACGCATCCGTCGAACTGGCAGTCGCGCCAGGCGATGCTCAAGATGTACGCCGCCGACGTGTGCGGCAACGGATTCTCGTCGACGATGCAGGGCGAACCCCTGCGCTGGACGAACACGCTCGGCTGGCAGCCGCTGCCCAGCTCGATCTCGAGCTACGAGGCGATCTGGAGCGAGGACGGCGCTGTCTGTCTCGACACGCACCGCCTGAAGGACGATCCGCTCTGGGTCACGCTGAACATCGAGAATCAGATCAAGGCGAACTGCCCCAACAACCAGCTGCCTCCCCCGTGCAACATTCCCCCGGGCGGAGCGATTCCCTGGGCTCCCGGCTCGTACGTCGTCACCGCCAATCCTTGATCCGCTGCGCGAGCTCGTCGAGCACGCGGCTGCGGCGAGCCAGGATCGGCGGGGGCATCGCGTCGGCGATCTGGGCGTAGAGCTCGGTGGCGCGCGAGATCGCGGTGCGGGCGGCGGAGGCGTTCCTCGACGAGGCCAGGGCGAGGGCCGTGCCCAGCGACACGTCTGCGGCGACGAGCCTCTGCCACCACGGCGACGCATCCATGATGGGCCTGCCGACGGCCGCCAGCGCGGCGACGGCGCCCGCGACGTCGCCGCTCGCGAGCTGCAGGTAGGCCCGCGCGAGCGCCACGTGGTCGGGGTCCGCACCATGATCGGCTGCGGCGATGGCGAGGTCGGCGGCTGCACGAGTCGCTTCTCGATCGCCAGCCGCCATGGCCAGCCACGCTAGCTCGTAGCCGCACTCACCGATGTAGTGTCCCATGCCCGGATGGTAGGTGGCGAGCGCTCGACACGAAGGGTCGAGACGCTGGCGAACGACGGTGGGATCCTCGTGCATCTCGGCGGCCAGCACCTGACCGTCGAGGGTCGCCGGATGGCGCGCTCCCAGGAGGCGTGTGCGCGTCGCGACGAGCTCGTCGCCGATCTCCTCTCGGAGCTCGGCGTCGTCGGTGATCAACAGCAGACCGCGAAGGATGACAGTGAGCTCGATGGCGCCACTTCCCTCGACGTCGGCTGCAAGGGAACGTGCCTTCTCGAAGGCTGCGCGGGCGGCGGCGCGATCGCCGCGTGCCAGCGCGACCGATCCGACATTGTGATGCAGGAGCGCACGCGCGAACCGCGCGGAGCCTCCGGCGGACTCCGCGAGCGCCTCCACGAGCTCGATCCCCTCGGTCGCGCGCGATGGATCGCTCGTCGTGCCCATCGCGTACGCGAGCCGCGCGTACGCTTCGATCGACATGGAGATGTCGCCGACCGCGAGCGCATCGTGTGTGGCCGCCCGAAAGTCCTCGGCTCCCCGGTCCCCGCGCAGCGCGGTCAACTCGATGCGGCCTCGGGCAAGTCGAGCGCGAGCTCGCAGCGGGCGATAGCCCAGCGCCTCGGCTCGTGCGACCGCATCATCGGCGTGAGCCATGGCATCTTCGAGCTTCCCGGCGTCGCGCTCGACGTCGATCCTGGCGATGTCGTCGGCGATGTCGGCGGCCTGTGCGGCGGCCGCGGGTGGCGGCGGCTCGACGCCGGCCATGAGCGCGTCGTCGTCGTCGCAGGCGCCGACATCGGGGAGCTCGCCGACGGCGACGACGAGGTCGGGGAGCGCGTCACCGGCGACGGCCGCCGC
>JAIOII010000036.1 GCA_019912685.1 Kofleriaceae bacterium | reverse complement strand
ACCTCGCGCGCCGCCGCCGTCGATGGCGTGCTGGTCGCCACCGACGGCGACGACGTCGCCGCCGCCGCACACGAGCACGGCGCGGTCATCCTGCGCGACGCGCCCGCCAGCCCGTTCGCCGGCATCATCGATCGCGCGCTCGCCGTCCTGGCGGGACGCGGCGCGACCGCGGCCGTCGTCGTGATGGCGGACCTGCCCTTCCTCGGCCCGTATCACGTCGACGACGTCTGCGCGGCGCTAGACCGCGCGGACCTGGTGCTTGCGCCGGATCGAGATCAGCTCGGCACCAACGCCCTCGCCCTGCGCCTGCCCGCGGCCGTGCCCACGCGTTTCGGCCACCGCGACAGCTTCTCCCGCCACCTGGTCAGCGCCGCCGCCGCCGGGCTGCGCGTGGCGATGGTGCGCGCCCACGGCCTCGCCTTCGACCTCGACACGCCCGCCGACCTCGACGAGGTCCTGGCCTGTGCTCCCGACCAGAGTCGGGACCACAGGCAACATCGAAACCGGGGGGAGCCGGCGCTGGAAGCGAAACCGCGGGTCACGGGTGAGGGCAGCGTACGTACCGAACGTCGCCGCCGCGTCACCGACACGCTCCAGCGCATCGCGCTCGCGGTGTCCGGCGCCGGGAGCGACGAGCCCGTACAGCGTGGTGCGCTCGGCGGCGACCCGGCCGACGCCGTGTGCGAGCCGCTGTAGCTCGGCCGGCGTCGCGACCTGGCCGTGGCGCGCGCCCGCCGACGTCGAGATGCTCTCGTTCATCAGCGTCCCGCCGAGATCGTTGACGCCGCACGCGAGCAGGTGCTCGGCGACGCGGAACCCTTCCTTCACCCACGACACCTGGAGGTTGGCGACGTCGGCGCCGAGGAGGACGCGCGCCAGGGCATGCGTGCGCACCACGTCGAGGCCGCCGGGACCGGGACGGACGCCGGGTTGCGCCGCGAAGAGCGGCGCCTCCTCGTGCACGAACGAGAGCGGCACGAACTCGGTGAAGCCGCCGGTGTCTCGCTGCAGGTCGCGGATCGTCTCCATGTGGCGGAGCCGGTCGGCGGGCGACTCGAGGTGCCCGTACATCATCGTCGCGGTCGTGCGCAGGCCGACCTCGTGCGCGGTGCGCACGACGTCGAGCCACTCGGCGCTCGTGATGCGGCCGGGCGCGAGGCGCGCGCGCACGTCGTCGTCGAGGATCTCGGCCGAGGTGCCGGGGAGCGAGCCGAGGCCGGCCTCGCGCAGCGCCTGGAGGTACTCGCGGACCGGCAGGCGGGCGCGGTGCGCGCCGTACTTCACCTCCTCCGGCGAGAACGCGTGCACGTGGATCGCCGGCGCGGCGCGCTTCACGGCGCGCACGACGTCGACGTAGAACATCCCGTCGATCCCGGGCGCGAGCCCGGCCTGGATGCACACCTCGGTCGCGCCGTACGCGCGCGCCTCGACGACGCGGCGCACGATCTCCGCGAGGTCGAGGAAGTAGCCCTCCTCGGAGCGCCCGTTGCGGGAGAAGGCGCAGAACGCGCACTTCTTCACGCACACGTTCGTGAAGTTGATGTTGCGGTTGACGACGTACGTGACGAGCTCGCCCGCCTGCTGGGCGCGCAGCGCGTCGGCGGTCGCGCAGAGCGCGTGCAGGTCGGCGCCCGTCGCCTCGGTGAGCGGCAGGAGCTCGCGCCACGACGGCCGGCGCCCGGCGAGGGC
>JAIOII010000272.1 GCA_019912685.1 Kofleriaceae bacterium | reverse complement strand
CCGCGCCGCCGCGCGACGCGTCGGCGACGATCTTCGCGGTCGGCCCCGAGAACGGAAGCCCGCCGGTCGCGAGCTGGTAGAGCGACGCGCCGACCGAGTACAGGTCGCTGCGCGCGTCGACCGGGTTGCCCAGCGCCTGCTCGGGCGCCATGAACGAGGGCGTGCCGAGGAGCGCGCCGCTCTTCGTCACGAGCGAGTCGTCGTCGTCGAGGCGCGCGACGCCGAAGTCGGCGAGCAGGAGCCGCCCGTCGTCGGCGAGCATCACGTTGCCCGGCTTCACGTCGCGGTGGACGATGCCGGCGGCGTGCGCGACGGCGAGCGCCTCGCACATCAGGGCGCCGACGCACGCGACCAGCTCGGCGAGCATGGGCCCGTGCGCCTCGGCGACCTCGCGCAGGCTCTGCCCGCGCACGAGCTCCATGACGATGAACGGCGGCGTGCCCGCGCTGGCGCCCACGTCGTAGACGCGCAGGATGTTCGGGTGCTCGAGCACCGCCGCCGCGCGCGCCTCGCGCTGGAAGCGACGCGTGATGTCCGCCTTCTTGGCGAGGTGCGGGAACAGCACCTTCACCGCGACCTCGCGGCGCAGCTCGCTGTCGCGCGCGCGGTACACCGACGCCATGCCGCCGGCGCCGAGCTCGTCGCCGAGCTCGTAGCGGCCGAGCCGATCGCCCGGCCCGACGCCGCGGATCGTCACCTGACCCGACGCGCTCGCCGACGCCGACGACGCCGACGACGCCGACGACGCGTGGCCGAGCGGCGGCGACGCGCCACCGCTGGACGCGCCGTCCGACGCGAGCGTATCGGCGGAGCCGATGTCGCTCGGGTCCTTCTCGTTCGTCATTTAGCGACGGGCCAGGCCACGCAGCCGGCCTTGCCGGCGTCCTTGGCCGCGCGCATCGCCTGACCGAGCCGGCGACCGAGCTCGTCGAAGCCCTTCGCGTCGAGCCCTTCGGTCGAGGCCAGCGCGATCACCACGGCGAGGTCGCCGCTGTCGCCGGGGAACAGCTCCGCGCGCCGCGCGTCGCTCGCGGCGATGAGCCGCGTGGCGAGCGCCTGCGCCGCCGCCGGCTCCGCGACCGCGATGAAGTCCGAGCCGCCGAGGTGGCCGACGAACGCGCCGCCCTCGGACGCCTGCCGCGCCTCGTCGAGCACCAGCCTGGCCAGCGCGCGCACCGCGTCCTCGGAGCGCGCGAACCCGATCTTGTCCTGGTACGCGTCGAACTGGAGCACGTCGATGTGGAGCACCGCGACCGTCTTGCCGCTCTTGAGCAGCTCCTCGAGGTGCGAATCGATCGCGCGGGAGCCCGGCAGGTCCGTCGTCGGGTTGCGGTCGCGCTCGCGCCGCGTCGCGCGGATCATCGCGCGCACCCGCGCCGAGAACTCGCGCAGGTCGAACGGCTTGGTCATGTACGCGTCGGCTCCGGCGTCGAGGCCTTCGACCGAGTTGTCGACGGAGGCGAGCGCCGTGAGCATCAGGATCGGCGTGCGCGACCACATCACGTCGGCCTTGAGCCGGCGCGCGACCTCGAGGCCGTCGACGCGCGGCATCATGACGTCGAGGATGAGCAGGTCGGGATCGTGGGCGCGGACCAGGCGCAGGGCCTCCTCGCCGTCGAACGCGCGCAGGCACAGGAACCCCGCGTCGCCCAGCGCCATGCTCACCATGTGGGCGATGGCGTCGTCGTCCTCGGCCACCACGATCTTCTTCAGCAACATGGCCCGCCGCTAGTTGATACCGCCGCCGCGCGGGCGGGTCAACCACGGGAGGTGACGGCCCTCACGGGCACTCCCGTGCTACTGCTCACGGCAGTGCCCGTACCTGCGGATCCTCTCGTCTCGACCACCGTGCTCGACCACGGGCTGCGGGTCACGACCGTCGCCCTCCCCCACCTGCACACGGCCACGGTCGCCGCGTTCATCAAGGTCGGGTCCCGGTTCGAGCGCCCGGAGGAGAACGGGCTCTCCCACTTCACCGAGCACATGCTCTTCCGCGGCACGGAGCGGTTCCCGACCTCGCTCGCGCTGAACACCGCCATCGAGCGGCTCGGGTCGACGCTCCACGCCGAGACCGGCCGCGACTACACGCTGTTCTCGATGGGGTTCGAGCCCGAGCACGTCGAGGCCGGGCTCGACCTCCTGGGCGAGCTCCTCGGCCGGCCTCGCTTCGGCGACATCGAGCTCGAACGCGCGCTCGTGCTCGAGGAGATCAACGAGGACTACGACGAGGACGACGTCGAGATCAACGCCGACGACATCGCGCGCGGCCTCATGTTCGGCGACCACGCGCTCGGCCAGCGCATCATCGGACCGCGCGAGAACGTCGAGGGCTTCAACGAGCGCGACGTGCGCGCCCACTTCGCCCGCTTCTACGGCGCGCGCAACATGATCGTGTGCGTCGCCGGGCCGGTGCACCACGAAACCGTCGTCGAGCAGGCGCGCCGCCACCTGGGGGCCCTGCCCGTCGGGGCCGCGGTCGAGCCCGAGCC
>JAIOII010000271.1 GCA_019912685.1 Kofleriaceae bacterium | reverse complement strand
CCCCGAGCCCGACCGTGCTCGGCGCGCGGCTCGGCGGCCAGGTGCTCCTCGCTGGCTTCCTCCTCCTCGTCTTCGGCGGGCGCGGCATGCCGGTGCCCGTCGTCGTCGCCGGCGCGGCGGTGCTGGGCGGCGTGTTCCTGACCCAGCGCACGCGCTTCGGCCGCCACGTCTACGCCATCGGCGGCAACCCCGAGGCGGCGCGCCTCGCCGGCGTCGACGTCAAGCAGGTGACGCTCGGCGTCTACGTCCTGGTCGGCGTCCTCACCGGCGTCGCCGGCGTGCTCCTCGCCGGCCGCGTCAACGGCGTCACCCCCGGCAGCCAGGGCCAGCTCCTCGAGCTCGACGTCATCACCGCCGTCGTGATCGGCGGCACCAGCCTGCTCGGCGGCCGCGGCTCGATCGTCGGCACCATGCTCGGCGCGCTGGTCTTCGGGACGCTCGCCAACGGCATGAACCTCCTCGGCGTCGACTCGAACTGGCAGCTCATCTGCAAGGGCCTCATCCTCATGACCGCCGTGCTCTTCGACGTGCTGTCGAAGAACGGCCGCGTCCTCTACCGCGCGCTCGCCATCGCCGTCGTGCTCGTCGCCGTCACCGCGTGGCTCGCGTCGCGACCCGCGGTGCCGCGCCCGCAGGTCGCGTTCCTGCTCTCGACGCTGCAGGAGGAGCGTTACCAGAAGGACCAGCGCTTCTTCGAGGCGCGCGCCCGCGCGCTCGGCATCCGCGCCGTGACGCTGGCCGCCGACAACGACAACGCCAAGCAGATCGCCCAGGTCGAGGACGCGCTCACCCGCGGGGCCCGCGTCCTCGTCATCCAGCCGACCGACAGCCAGGCCGCGTCGTCGTACGTGCGCCTCGCTCACGAGCGCGGCGCCAAGGTCGTCGCGTACGACCGCACGATCGCGTCGCCCGAGCTCGACTTCTACGTCTCGCACGACAGCCATCGCGTCGGCGTGCTCCAGGCCGAGGCCGCGATCGCGGCGACCGGCGGCAAGGGCCGCTTCGTGATCCTGTCGGGCCAGGCGGGCCACTCGGTCGCGACCGAGATCACGCGCGGCTACGACGAGACGCTGCGCCCGTACGTCGAGCGCGGCGACATCGAGATCGTGACGCGCCAGAGCCACAGCGCGTGGTCGCCCGAGCAGGCGCTGCGCACCGTCGAGGACGCCCTCGCCCGCTCCGACGGCCGCATCGACGCGATCCTCGCCAACAACTCGGGCATGGCGCGCGGCGCGGTGCAGGCGCTCGCCGCCGCCGGCAAGACCGGCGTGTTCGTCGCCGGCGCCGACGCCGACGCCGCCAACGTCGACTTCGTCTGCCAGGGCAAGCAGACGATCGAGGTCCTGAAGGACATCCAGCCGCTCGCCGAGACCGCGGCCGACGTCGCGGCGGAGCTCCTCCGCCCCTCGACGCGCTCCGGGCGCGTGGGGCGAACGGCCGCGGTCCCCGTCGAGGTCATCCGCCCGGCCGATGTGAAACCCCGCCTGATCGATTCCGGCTTCCTGTCTGCGTCGGAGGTGCCGTCATGCCCGAAGTGAGCTTCCTCGCCAAGATCCTCGCCGCCGCGGTCGGCGTCACCGAGCCCATCTCCGCCCAGGACACGATGACGCTCGAGGAGACCGTGAAGGCCGACGCCGGCCCCGGCCTCGACGCGGGCGGCGTGCGCTTCGAGCTCCACGGCTACGCCCGCATGCCGCTCGCGGCCCAGGCCACGCCGCGCGAGCCGTTCCTCGTCGACAACGACTACTACCTCTCCGGCTTCGCGTACACGCGCCTCTACGAGCCCGACTGGTCCGAGCTCTTCTTCTCCGCGCAGAAGGGCAACTACAAGGCGGAGTTCGGCATCTTCGCGTCGCTCTACTCCGACTACGCGGCGCCCGAGCTCGAGAACCAGCTCGGCATCGCGCAGGCGAGCGTCACGGCGAAGCGCTTCCTCGATCACGATCCGCTGACCGTGCAGCTCGGCGTCTTCTGGGACCGCTTCGGTCACCTCGAGCCGTATGACACGTACGTCTTCGGGCGGACGCACCAGGGCGGGCTCAAGGTCGCGTACGACCTCCCCGGCGGCGGGCG
Organism: Kofleriaceae bacterium; assembly: GCA_019912685.1. Lineage (GTDB taxonomy): Bacteria > Myxococcota_A > Polyangia > Haliangiales > Haliangiaceae > UBA2376. The sequence goes on along the minus strand of JAIOII010000271.1, from coordinate 1,329 downwards.
CGCGCAGACCGGCATCGGGCTCCACCAGGCGCAGCTCCGTCAGAACCAGGGCCTCACGCCGATCGCGCACGTCGCGGGCACCTACCCCGTCGGCAAGCTCGACGTCGGCGCGTACGTCCTGCGCACCTGGACGCGCGACGTGCGCCAGCTCTCGCCGATCCAGAACGGCACGATGTGGGTCGCGGGCGCCGACGTCCGCGCGCCGCTGCCGGGCGATCGCGGCCACGCCTACCTCGCGCTCGCGCTCTACGACATGACCAAGGTGCTCTACCTCGCGCCGGCGCTCGAGGTGATGCACTCGACGGGCGGCCGCGGCCTCACCGAGAACTTCCTCGGCCTCGAGTCGTCGGACGACGGCACCGGGCGCATGTACACGCTCGCCGGCGACGTCCCGGCGCGGATCACCGACGACGTCGGCGTGCGCGCGTTCGGCATGGCGACGTGGGTGCGCTCGAACCAGATCGACGAGATGGACCCGGCGGTGAACCGCGACCGCCGCATGTACGTGAAGTGGGGCCTCGAGCCGAGCTATCGCGTCCGCAAGGGCGTGATCGTCGCGGCGCGCTTCGATCGCGTCATCCTGGATCTGTACGACGCCGAGAACAGCTTCCGCGTGCTGTCGCCGAAGCTCGTCTTCCCGCTCGAGACCTGGGGCGAGCTCGCGCTCCAGTACTCGCACTACTGGTACGGCGACAAGGTGACGCTGCGTCCGGGCCAGGTGCCCCTGGTCACCGATCCCGACACCGATGTCTTCAAGCTGCAGGCCCAGGTCGCCTGGTAGGCGCTACACTGCGAGCATGCGAGATCAGGAACCCACCAAGGCGCTCGCCCAGGCCGCGGGCGTCGCCTTCATCGGCACCATCGTCCTCGTCGCGTCCATGTGGTTCTTCTGGGTCAACACGGCCTGGTAGTACCCGTCACTCGGACGCAGCCGGCGGGTCCATGGCCTCGGCCGGCGCGACCTCGTCGGTGTTGGGGCGTGCGACGATCTCGATCATGCGGAGGTGCGCGGGCGCCTTCTCGCGCTCGGCCGGCGTCATGAGCGCGACCTCGAGCTGGCCGAGACGCTCGACCTCGGCGAGCGCGTTGTAGCCGCCGATGAACTTGCCGCGCAGGAACACGTACGGGACCGTGTTCTGGTGGGTCTCGATGGCGAGCAGCGGCAGGTACTTCTCGTTCTCCTGCTGCTCGAGATCGATGTAGTCGTAGTCGACCTTGTGCTTCTCGAGCACCGTGATCGCGCGGCCCGTCCACGCGCAGCTGTTCTTGCCGTAGATCTGCGCGGGCAGCGCCGGGTTGCCGAGGCCGACCGGCGCGGCCGGCGCGACC
>JAIOII010000270.1 GCA_019912685.1 Kofleriaceae bacterium | reverse complement strand
CGCATCGAACACGCCATCGCGCGCCTGAAGAACTGGCGCGTCCTGCGCGACCATCGCCGCCGCGCGCGCCATCTCCCGGTCTCACTGAACGCCGTTGCCCTCCTCCACAACCTTCACCTGGATGAGTTACGGGACAACCTTAGCGCCGCGCGCGGGGATGCGGCCTGGGCTATCATCGGCCCATGTTCGGGTCGTCGCGACGGGGGTTCGCGACCCTCGCCGGCGTGTGGCTCACGCTCGCGAGCGGTGCGGCGCGGGCGCAGGTCGACGGCGACGACCTCGGCGACCTGTCGCTCGACGAGCTCATGCAGGTGAAGGTGTCGACCGCGTCGAATGTCGAGGAGAAGCTCGGCGACGCGCCGGCGACCGTCATCGTCCTCACCCGCGCCGAGCTCGAGCATCGCGGCTACCGCCAGCTCGGCGACATCTTCGAGGACCTGCCGGGCATGGACGTCGTCCGCCCGCACGGCGACAACTGGCTGCTCGTGTACTGGCGCGGGTTCCGCGGTGACGTGTCGGCACCGTACCTGCTCATGATCGACGGCCTGCCGGTCAACTCGCTCTACTTCCTCGACGTCGACGTCCCGATCACGGCGTTCCCGCTGTCGTCGATCGAGCGCATCGAGGTCGTGCAGGGGCCGGCGTCGTCGGTGTACGGCCCCAACGCGTTCATGGGCGTGGTGAACGTCATCACGCAGAGCGACGCCGACGTCGACGGCCTCACCCACCGGATCCAGCTCGGCGTCGGGACCGAGCGCGCGCGCGTCGTCGACGCCACCGTGTTCTACAAGCAGGGGACGCTGCGCTTCCGGCTCGGCGCGCGCTTCGAGACCGGCGTGCTCGACGACGCGCACGCGGGGCTCTACGAGTACACGCGCCCCGACTACTACCGCGATCGGCAGCTGTGGGGCGGCTTCGTCGACAACCCCGGGCTGGCCGGCTTCCACTCGCGCCACGTCGCGCAGGCGCTCGACGCGCACCTCTACAAGGACGACACCGAGCTCGCCGCGCGCTGGATGAGCTTCGCGAGCGGCTACGGCGTCGAGTACGCCGGCGACCGCGCGCTCAACAACGCGGTGTGGCGGCGCTACGAGCTGGACGCGTACCTGCGCCACAAGGCGCAGCTCACGCCGTCGATCGAGTCGCGCACCGTCTTGCGCTATCGCCACGGCGGGATCGGCAACGACTCGTTCTTCGTCGACGGCTACAGCGATCCGCTCGCCGGCCGCGTCGCCGCGTTCTCCTACTGGCAGTCGGGCAACGACAGCATGTCGGCGTTCCAGGACGTCGCGATGGCGCCCGTGCGCGGCTTCTCGTTCATCGCCGGCCTGAGGCTCGAGCAGAAGGACCTGCAGAAGGCGTACGACGTGAACGGCGAGGGGCCGTCGGGCACGCCGGGTGGCTACGAGCCGGTCGACACGATCGACGCGAGCGACTACGCGTACCCCGAGCCGCCGGCCGACGTCCGGGAGCCGCAGAACCGGATCACGACCGAGGACGTGGGCGCGTACCTCCAGCTGCGCAAGGACGTGACCGACGACCACCACCTGCACCTCGGCGGACGCATCGATCGCAACTCGGGCTACGAGGTCGCGCCGACGGTGCGCGCCGGCTACGTCGGCAAGCTGAGGAACGGCGTCGGCGTGAAGGCGCTCTACGGCCAGGCGTTCCAGGAGCCGCCGCCGCGCGTCCTCTACGGCGGCTGGGACGGCTCGGGCTCGGATCCCGACCTGCGGCCGCAGCGGTCACAGACGCTCGAGCTCGACGCGTCGCTGACCTTGACCAACCTGTGGCAGGGGCTCGCGTTCTACACCGTGCACTCGACCGACACGATCGTCGTCGGCGCGACGCCGACGAACGTCGGCGAGCAGCTCGTGCTCGGCCTCGACTACACGTTCCGCGCCCTGGTGCCGGTCAGGCGCTTCCAGCGCATCGAGCTGTGGGGCAGCTACACGCGCATCTTCCACGCCGAGGAGGAGCTCCAGGTCGACGACGGCATGGGCGGCACGACGCGCACGCAGGTGCGCATCGGCGACCTGTCGCGAGACAAGCTCCACCTCGGCGCCTCGCTCGAGCGCGACCGCCACCTGTCGGCGACCCTGCGCGCGCGCTGGTTCGGGCGGCGGGCGGTCACGCCGACCAACCCGGTCGGCTCCGTCGACGGCTACGCCACCGCCGACGCGACGGTCTCGTACCGCGACCTCCGCGACACCGGCATCGGCGTGTCGCTCACGTGCCTGAACCTGTTCGACGCGGCGTACGTGCACCCCGGCATCAACGACGCGTCGGCCGGCGACACGCCGGGCCAGTTCGTGAACGGGCAGTGGCAGGGCTCGAACGGCTTCTTCGCGTCGGAGATGCCGCAGCCCGGCCGTACGTTCCTCCTGTCCTTGTGGCTCGCGCGGTAGCTGGCTACGGGGGCGG
>JAIOII010000269.1 GCA_019912685.1 Kofleriaceae bacterium | reverse complement strand
GCCTTCGACAGCTCCGCCGCCGTGTCGCCGGCGAAGGGCCGCTGACGGTAGAGCGCCTCGTAGAGCGCGACGCCGAACGCGAACTGATCGGTGCGCGCGTCGACCGCGGCGCCCCGATGCTGCTCGGGCGCCATGTAGCGTGGCGTGCCGACGATCGTCCCGGTCTCGGTCAGCTCGCCCGTGAGGGCGCCGCCGTCGCGCGCCTCGGAGCCTCCGGTCGCGCCGACGAGCCCGAAGTCGGTGACGCGCACGATGCCGTCGTCGCCGACGAGGATGTTGTCGGGCTTCACGTCGCGATGGACGAGCCCGGCGGCGTGCGCGGCCGCCAGCCCGCGCCCGGCCTGGAGGAACACCTCGATCACGTCGCGCCAGTCGCGTGGCTCGGCCTCGAGCCAGCCGCGCACGGTCGCGCCCTTCACGTACTCCATCGCGATGAAGAGGTCCGCGCCGAGCTCGCCGACCTCGTAGACGGTGACGATGTTCGGGTGCGAGAGCCGCGCCATCGCCTGGGCCTCGCGCAGGAGCCGCGCGTGCGCCTGCGTGCGCCACTGCTCCGAGCGCGCGCGGGCGAGCAGCACCTTGATCGCGACGCGCCGATCGAGGCGCGGATCGTAGGCCGCGAAGACGCGGCCCATGCCGCCCGCGCCGAGCTCGGCGAGCACCGTGAAGCGATCGACGTGGTCGCCGGGCTCGAGCGTCGGTCGCGGCGCGACCGGCGCGTCGTCGTCGCCGCGCGTCGCCGGTGTCCCGGCACCGCTGCGGTTGTCCTCGGCGGTGTCGGAGGCCGTCTTCGTTCGATCCCGTTCGGTCGGTCCGGACGCCACGCCGCGCTCCTCCGCGGCATCCTACACGACGACGCTACGGCGCGTCCCAGAAGTCGCACTGCGCGCGGCGGTGACCGCTGTCCGCGCGCACCGGCACGTCGAGGACGAGGTGGCGATCGCCGGCGGCGTCGTACCGCGGCCAGGCCGGGTCGTCGCCGCCGTCGGGGCTGCCGGTCGCGGCGAAGCGCGTCCAGTAGCGCATCATCGCGTCGGAGACCGGCACGCCCTCGGGGCCGACCTTGCCGAGCGGGAACTCGTCGACGCCGAAGACGAACGGGATCTCCGAGGCATGGAACACGCCGCCGTCGGCGATGAGCCCGTTCTGCGGCTCGCGCTGGAACGAGTAGAGGTAGACCGGCGCACCCGCGGCGGAGGCGAGGCGGGCGGTGCGGCGGAACGGGCACACGAAGAACGCGTCGGCGGACACCGCGGCGAGCGCGAGGCTCGGGCTGGCGTGGTCGGCGAGCGGATATCGCGCCACGATCGCGTCGACGGCTTCGGCGCCGAACCGGCGGGCGAGCGCGTCGCGATACTCGGCCTCGTCGCGCGCGGGCCGGGCGATCACCGACCACACGAAGAACGTGCCCTCGTCGCGGTTGGTGCCGAGGAGCAGCGGCGCCGGCGGATAGTCGGCGGCGGCGAAGCCGTCCGCGGTGGGCGCGAGGAGGAGATCGCCGTCGACGTGCGGCCGCCAGCCGAGCGCGGCGCCGTCCTGGAAGAAGAGGCCGCCGGGGAGCTGCTCGGTCGTGGTCGGCGCGCCCGACGCCTCGACGAGGGCGAACCCGTCCTGCGCGCGCAGGCAGGCGATCGCGTCGGCGCCCGTGCCCGGGCAGCCGACCTCGGTCGCGAACGCGACGCCGTCACGCTCGGCCTCGGCGGCCGAGGTCTCGCCGACGCCGTCGCCGCTGCACAGGCCGCTCTGCGAGATGACGGCGTGGAAGAGGCCGCGGCTCCTCGGCGACAGGTAGTGGATGCACGCGGACAGGCCGCCGGCCGATTCGCCCCACACCGTCACGCGCGTTGGATCACCGCCGAAGCCGGCGATGTTGTCGCGCACCCATTCGAGCGCGGCGAGCTGGTCGAGGACCCCGTAGTTGCCGGAGCGAGGCCACGCCGCGTCCTCGGCCGCGAGCGCTGGGTGCGCGAGGAAGCCGAGCGGACCGAGCCGGTAGTTGACCGTGACGACCACCACGCCGTGCCGCGCGGCGAGCACGCGGCCGCTGTAATACGGATCGCCGCCCGAGCCGAAGACGAAGGCGCCGCCGTGGAACCACACCATGACGGGCGCGGGCGACGCGGGCGGCGACGCCGGCGCCCATACGTTGAGGAAGAGGCAGGCCTCATCACCGCCGCCGGGTGAGAAGCCGAAGGTCTGCGGGCACTGCGCGCCGACGACCACGGCCTCGCGCGTGCCATCCCATGCCGGCGCGGCCTGCGGCGGGCGCCAGCGGAGGTCACCGACCGGCTGCGCCGCGTACGGGATCCCGAGCCACGCGCGCGCGTCGTCGTTGCGGAAGCCGCGCACGGTTCCGCCGGTCGTCTCGACGGTGAGCGGGTCGTCGGGCGACGAGCAGGCGAGGACGGCGATCGTTGCGAGCGTCGCGAACGTGGCAAGGCCAGGGCCCCTCATGGCGCCGACGATAGCAGTCCGACCGCTGCCCACAGCGGGAAAGCCGGCCTGGCGTGACACTGCGCGGCCCGGCCGGGCACCGTGTGCCCGCCTGCCGCGTGCCGCGGGCGCGCACCGAGACAGCGCTGTCACACGCGCACGGCGTCAGCGTCGCAAGTGCTCGATGTGTGGTGTCCCATGAAGGTCGGCACGCGGGTCGCAATCACGACGGTCATCGACTCAGGAGAGAGAGCCTATGAGCGCCGCGTTGAACATCCACACAGTCGAGCCGGTCGAGCGTCCGGTGCCGGACCCGCGTGAACCGAAGTGCGTGACCACGGCCGCGGGGCTGTGGAAGCGGCTCTCTGGCCTGCGCGAGCGGGAGCAGCTGACGATGTGGGTCTGCCTGGAAACGTCGTTGCACGGCCGCGGCCGGCGCCGGCGGCCGACGCAGGAGCGGGTCGTCATCGCGTTCCGATCGGGCGGTCGCCTGCGCGTGTTCGATCCCGGCGCGGCGGCGGGCCCGCTGCGCGAGGTGACCGGCGCCCACGATCTCGCGGGCTACTTCGACGACGTCGCCGGCTTCTCGTACGTCGTGGCGCGCTGAGCGGTCAGCTGCTTCTCCAGGTTGCGCGCGGCGCGCGTGAGGAGCTGCTCCATGAAGAAGCGCAGGCCGGGCGCGAGGCGCTTGCCGAGCCCGGTGGCCTCGGCGCCCATGACCCAGTCGAAGCGCGTGCCGGGCCCCTCGGGCGTGAGCCGGTAGTCCTCACCGAAGCGCGTCATCAAGCGCGACGAGCTCTTGATCACGGTGAACGCGAAGCGGCGGTCGGGCTCGAACGCGAGGAAGCGCTCGCGGAACGTCCCGAGCGCGAGCAGCTTCACCTCGCGCTCGGCGCCGGCGCCGCGCTCGGCGCCGAGCCACGCGGCCCTGGTCATGAGCGGGAACCATCGTGTCCACGACTCGGCATCGGCGAACGCCGCGAAGACCGCGGCGGGCGGCGCCTCGATGTGCTCGCTGATGCGCGCCACCTGCGGCGCGCGCTCGATCCACTCCAGCTCGACGGGCTCGAGATCACGAAGGGCCATGCGCCACTCCTAGCACGGTCGTGCGTGACGCGATCCGGCGAGGGGCGTTCACTCGGCGGAAGGCTCTTCGCGACCGGCACCGCGACGCGCGGTAATCCGACCGCGCGCCGCGCGACACCGCGCCCGTGAGCGCCCGGCGCGCCGGGCACACTGTCCGGAACCCGGACGTCGCGGGGCGCTATGCTCCAGGGGTGAACGTCCTGACGGCGTAGGGCGGGGAGCTGCCGGACGACGTCGCGATCGTGCTCTGCCGCGCGGCGCGGTAGGATCGGCGCGATGGACGAGGGCCAGCGGCGCGCGCCGCCGAAGATCGAGTACGAGGCGGTCGTGGTGCAGCCGGCGGTGGACGCGCTCACGCGCGCGCTGCTCGAGGCGACGCCGCCGCGCTGGCGGGCGGTGCAGCTCGTCCTGTCGTTCGGCGGCTCGCCGCCGGTCGTGACGAGCCCCGAGGGCCATCCCGAGGACGTCGGCATCACGCCGCGGATCGGGCTCGCGCTCGCCATGCTCGACCGGCTGCGCATCGAC
>JAIOII010000268.1 GCA_019912685.1 Kofleriaceae bacterium | reverse complement strand
GACCGCGACGGCGACGGTGACGAGCGGGCGTACGAGCACGACGGCGAGCGGCGATCCCGGGCGGCGCATGCGGCGACGCTACCCCCGCGTGGGCGGCGCGCAGCCGCCGTGTAAGGCAGGCAAGGCGCGCGCGCACTTCGGTTCGGGGTGTCAGCGCGGGCGGCGGGCGAAGAACGTGACGGTCGGGCCGCCGGGGATGGCGGTCGCGTGCGCGACCTCGAAGCCGATGCGGCGATAGAAGGTGTGGTTCTTCGGGTTCGTCGACTCGAGCCACGCGAGCTCGCGCGCGTCGTCGCAGCGGGCGAGGGTGGGGGCGAGGACGGCGGCGCCCAGGCCCTTGCCCTGGTGCGCGGGATCGACGCCGAGGACCGAGAGGTAGTGGTGCGGCTCCTCGGGCGTGCCCGCGCTCATGGCGGAGAACACCCGGAGGCCGGCGCGCACGCGGCGCCCGACGAGCCACGCGAGCCGCGGGAAGAGGCGGAGCTGCGTCGTGATCGGGAGATCGTGCTTGCCCGGCGGCGCCCAGATGGCCGCGGCGGCCCCGGCGGCCGCGTACGACACGCCCATGTCGACGTAGGGCGCGATCGTCAGCTCCAGCAACCGCGTCATGCGCGGCAGCCGCGTGCGGTCGTCGGGGAACACGTAGATCCAGCCCGGATCGTCGACGAGCGCGCGCGCGAGCACGCCGGCAGAGTCGGGCACTCCGGCGGGAGTCAGAACATCCACGGGCGGACAACGTATCATCGGGCCATGCTCCGTCGCTCGCAGCAGACTCCATCTCCCCGCCAAGGTCGCCTGCGGTCGTGGGCTCACTTGCTCCTCCTCGTCGTGCTGATGGCGTGCGGCAAGAAGGACGACCCCGAAGCTTCGCACTCGAAGCCGACCACACCGAAGTCCCCGCCGCCGATCGTCGTTGTCGACAAGAACCTGCCGCCGGTCGAGCAGCTCCCCGGCATCGAGTTCGTGGGCGAGCCGGTCGAGCAGGCGGCCGACTTCCCGAAGGAGCGCTGGGTGCGCACCGTGCTCTTCGACCGGAAGACGCCGTACATCGGCTTCACGTACGTCGACCGGAGCAAGGGCAACTCGATCAAGGGCGAGAACATCGACGGGCTGACGTCCGCGGAGATCAAGGCCCGCCTCCACGCCGACTTTCCCAGCAGCACGATGCAGCCGATTCCGGCGGGGCACCCGTTGACGCCTCTCACCGCGGGGGAGATCGCGGAGTACGATCTCCCGGCGGAGCCGGAGTGGTACTCGTTCTACAAGTGATGCTCGCCCCGCGGCATCACGCGTAGCGGAGCTGCGCGGCGAGCTCGGCGAGCGGGACGACGGTGTCGATCGCGCCGGCGTCGATCGCGGCCTTGGGCATGCCGAAGATGACGCTCGTCGCCTGGTCCTGGGCGAAGGTCTTGCCGCCCGCCTTCTTGATGGCGAGCGCGCCGGCGGCGCCGTCCTTGCCCATGCCGGTCATGACGACGCCGACGGTGCGGCGGCCGTAGACCCTGGCGGCGGAGAGCATCGTCACGTCGGCGGCGGGGCGGCAGCCGTGCACCGGCGCGGCGTCGGTGAGCGAGATGAGGCCCTTCTCGTCGATCTCCACGTGCTTGTCGCCCGGCGCGATGAGGGCCAGGCCGGGCATCGGGCGGTCGCCGTGCTGCGCCTCGCGCACGCTGAGCTGTGACTGCGCGTCGAGGCGCTCGGCGAGCGCGGCCGTGAAGTGCGCGGGCATGTGCTGCACGATCACGACCGCGACGCGCAGGTCGCCGGGCAGGGCAGGGATGACCTCGGACAGCGCGGCCGGGCCACCGGTCGAGATCGCGATCACGCACAGGCGCGGCAGGCCGCCCGGGTTCGTCGTCGTGCCGACGCCCGCGCCGAAGCCCGCGCCGATCGACGGCGTCGACGCGCGCACCTTGGGCGCGCTGACCGCCGCGGCGGCGCGCCCAAGG
>JAIOII010000267.1 GCA_019912685.1 Kofleriaceae bacterium | reverse complement strand
CGAGGCCAAGGCCCGCGCCGACCTCGCCAAGGCGTACAGCGGCCGGTTCGCGCGCCTGCGCGCGCCCGGCAAGCTCGACGCGGCCGCCGACCTGGTGAACGCGGTCGCCGCCGCGTACGACCCGCACACCAGCTACCTGCCCCCGGCCGACGAGGCCAACTTCAACATCCAGATGACCGGATCGCTCGAGGGCATCGGCGCGGTGCTGCGCGAGAAGGACCACCACATCGAGGTCGTCGAGCTGGTGCCCGGCGGCGCGAGCTGGCGCGACGGCCGGCTCGATCCCGGCGATCTCATCTTGAGCGTCGCCAACGAGCGCGAGGACGCGGTCGACGTCGTCGACATGCCGCTCGATCAGGTCGTCAAGATGATCCGCGGACCCAAGGGCACGGTGGTGCGCCTCCAGATCCAGAAGGCGACCGGGGTCCAGCAGATCGTCGCGATCACCCGCGACGTGGTCGTGATCGAGGAGGCCTTCGCGCGTGGCGCGGTGCTGCAGGCGCCGGGCGCGCGCGCGGCCTACGGCTACATCTTCCTGCCCAGCTTCTACGGCGGTCGCGGCCCCGACCAGCGGACGGCGGCCGCCGACGTCAGCGCGCTGCTCGCCGACCTGAAGGCGCGCAAGGTGGAGGGCGTGGTGATCGACATGCGCGGCAACGGCGGCGGCTACCTCGGCGACGCGGTCGCGATGGCCGGCGCGCTCATCGACCGCGGTCCGGTCGTGCAGATCGAGGACGCGAGGGGCCGCCGCGAGGTGCTGTCCGACGACGAGCCGGGCACCGCGTACGACGGGCCGGTGGTGCTGCTGGTGGATCGCTTCAGCGCGTCGGCCGCCGAGATCGTCGCCGGCGCGCTCCAGGACTACCGGCGCGCGGTCGTGGTCGGCACCTCGCCCACGCACGGCAAGGGCACGGTCCAGTCGGTGATCGATCTCGACCGCTTCGCGGGCAAGGGCAGCGACCTCGGCGTGTTCAAGGTGACGGTCCAGCAGTTCTTCCGGGTGAGCGGAGCGTCGACGCAGCGCGAGGGCGTGACGCCCGACGTGATCCTGCCCGACCCGTTCGGGCACCTCGAGACCGGCGAGCGCACGCTCGACCACGCGGTCCCGTGGAAGCAGATCGACGCGGCGCCCCACGCGGCGTGGAGCGGACGCTGGGACGCCGCCGCGCTCACCGCGCGTAGCGCGACCCGCGTCGCGAAGGACAAGGGCTTCGCCCGGATCGTCACGCTCGCGCGGACCTTCGCGGCGCGCGCCAAGGACACCCGGGTGCCGCTCGCCCGCGCCGCGTACGACGAGTACCGCAAGGCCCAGCGCGACGCGCTCGCCGCCGGCGACGTCGACCAGGACAAGGCGCCCCAGCGGTTCGCGGTGAAGCTGCTCGCCGAGGAGGCGCTCGCCGCGCCCGCGCCGGGCGGCAAGGTCGACGACCGTCTGTCCCGGTGGAAGACGACGCTCGCGCGCGACTCCTGGGTCGCCGAGAGCCTGCGCGTGCTCGACGACATGCGTCGCAAGTAGCGCCGCCGGCGCTCAGCCGAGCCCGAACACGCGCACGGCGTTGTCGCCGAGGAACGCGGCCCGCTGCGAGTCGCTCAGCGCCAGCGCGTCCAGCTCGGCGAGGCACGACGCGGGCGAGATCATCGGGTGGTTGCTCCCGAAGAGCACCTTCTTCTCGCCGTGGCCCTTCATGAACGCGACGAGCTCCGGCGGATAGCGGCTGGGCTTGTACGCCGAGGTGTCGATGTAGACGTTCGGGTACTTCGTGGCCATGGCGATCATCTCCTGCGTCCACGGGTAGCCGATGTGTCCTCCGACGATGCGCAGCTCCGGGAGCTCCGCCGCCACGTGGTCGAGATAGGGAATCGGCCGCCCGGGCTCCGACGCCATGAGCGGACCCGCGTGCCCGACCTGCAGGCAGAAGGGGACGTCGAGCTCGATGCACTCGGCGTAGAGCGGGTAGTAGCGACGATCGTCGGGCGGCAGCTGCCACAGCCAGGGCAAGAGGCGCAGGCCCTTGAAGCCGAGCTGGCGGACGCAGCGGCGCAGCTCGCGGACCCCGTCCATGGGGTACGTGAGGTCGACCGAGGCGATGCCGACCAGCCGCTCCGGCGCCTGGGCCACGCACGCGGCGACGAAGTCGTTCGACAGCAAGGGGCCGGTCGGCCCCCACCACGCCGACAGCAGCGCGCGATCGACCCGGGCGGCATCGAGCGCGCCGAGCGTGAGCTGGAGCGGAATCTCCTCGGGGACGACGTCGAGCCGCATCCACCGCCGCAGGGACGCGAACATCCGGTGGCGCAGGAACTCGGGCGTCGGGTGCTGGCACCACGCGTCGACGATCGTCATCCGCGCGATTGTAGCGGTGCGCCGTCGTCAGGGCCGTCGTCAGTGGCCTTCGATCGAGCCGGCGCCGCTGACGCTGCGCTCGACGCGCCCCGGGTTGCCCCAGTAGTCGATCGAGCCCGCGCCGGAGACGCTCGCGGCGAGGTGGCTCGTCGCGGTCAGCTCGATCTCGCCCGCGCCCGAGACGCCGACGGTGGCGCTGGCGGCGACGAGACGGCGCGCGCCGACGGTGCCGCTCCCCGACACGTCCAGCCGGAGACGGTCGGTCGCGCCGGCGAGCTCGAACGAGGTCGCCCCCGATGCATCGAGCGTGAAGGACTCGCCGGTGATGCCCTGGATCGACCCGCGGCACGCGCCGCTCGCCGATAGCGCCTCGAGCGCCGGCACCGTGATCCGCAGCTCGAGCGGCACCTTCGACGAGTAGCTCTCCGTGCTGTCGACCACGAGGGTGTCGTTCGTGACACGCGTGCGGATGATCGGCAGCACGTTCTCGTCGCCGCGGAGCTCGACCGACTGCCTGCCACCGACGACGACGCGGACGTCGATCGCGCCCGAGACCGACAGCGCGCGGAACCCGGGCACGGCGCGCTGCGCGGTCTGCGCCTTGCCGTTGCCCTTGATGCCGGCACCGGCGATGTTGCAGGCCACCAGGGCGACGGAGACGACGACGGCGACGGCGACGGCAGCGGCGATGGAGCGCATGACCAGGAGAGCCACGAGCGTCGCCGACGGATGACCGCGCCGCAGCCTTCCGCTCCGGCAAAGATCGGAACCGCATGCCGGGCTTCGCGAATGCCCAGCGGGATCATAGAGTGGGGCGTGCCCGCCCCGATCCTCGCTGCTGTCGCGATCATCGCCGGCCTGTTCGTCGCGTGCGCCCGCCCCGGCGCGTACACCTGCGCCATCGACGCCGACTGCACCGCGGGCGGCGTCGCCGGCTTCTGCGAGCCTGACGGTCGCTGCAGCGTGGCCGACGGCAACTGCCCGAGCGGGCGCCGCTACGGCGACAGCGCCGGCGCGCAGGCCGGGACCTGCGTGGGTGACGGCACCGACACCGACGCGGGCCCCGATGCCCCACCGCCGTACGTCGAGCTGTGCGCGCCGAGGGGAGACGTGCCCGCGGCCGACGCCTGCGTCGCCACGGTGTGCGAGCAGCGTCCGTCGTGCTGCGCGGTCGGATGGGACGAGGGGTGCGCGCAGGCCGCCGAGGTGAAGTGCGGTCGGCGATGCTCCGGCTACCTGGCCGCGGCCATCCACGCCCACGCCCAGGTCGGCCCCTTCGACGGCACCAGCTTCGCGCCCCACGACGTGTTCGGCAACCAGCTCTGGGTGCTCGACCTCGAGTGGGGCCACATCGGCGGCGACGAC
>JAIOII010000035.1 GCA_019912685.1 Kofleriaceae bacterium | reverse complement strand
CACGCGCACGTCGCCGGTCGCGGTCGTGACGACGGCGGAGGTGTGCTCGACGCGCTGATCGCCGGGGTTGCGCAGCTCGCCGTCGTCGGTGTCGTAGGTGTACGTGCCGTCGGCGCCGAGGCTGAGCCCGGCGCCCGCCGGCGGAAGCGCGCACGTGTCGAGCCACGCGGCGGCGCTCGTGCAGGGAACGCCGCCGTCGGGATCCGGCGCGAGCGCGTCATCGTCGCCGGGGTCGGCGGCGTCGGGATCGGCGCCGCCGCTCGGCTGGAAGGCACAGCCGGCGAGCACCACCAGGACGAAGGCGCGCCACACGATCGACGATGATACCCCGGCGCGCCGGCCCGGACAGCGCTGAACGCTCGTCGCCGCTGGCCTGCGCGGGCGACCTCGGCCATCCTCGGACGATGCTGCTCCGCGTGCTGTCCCCGGGCGACGCCGGCTTCGCCGCGTTGTTCGATCGCTCCACCACCTTCTCGGCCGAGGTGGAGCGCGCGGTGCATGCGATCGTCGAGGACGTCCGCGCCCGCGGCGACGCCGCGGTGCGCGAGTACACCGAGCGCTTCGATCGCCGCGCGCCCACGGAGCGCGCGGGCGGCGCCACGTACGAGATCGACGCGGACGCGTGGCGCGCGCGCGCGCAGGTGAGCGACGAGGTGCGGCGCGCGCTCGAGCTCGCCGCCGAGCGCGTGCGCTGGTTCCACGAGCACCAGCGCGAGGCCGACCTCGACGTCGTGCGCGGCGGCATCCGGCTCGGCCTGCGCGTCCTGCCGCTCGAACGCGTCGGCCTGTACGTGCCGGGCGGCACCGCGCGCTATCCGTCGAGCGTGCTCATGACCGCGATCCCGGCCAAGGTCGCCGGCGTCGCCGAGGTGATCATGGTGACGCCGGGCGCGTCGGCCGAGACCCTCGCGGCGGCGCAGATCGCCGGCGTCGATCGCGTGTTCGAGATCGGCGGCGCGCAGGCGGTCGCGGCGCTCGCGTACGGCACGGAGACGGTGCCGCGCGTCGACAAGATCGTCGGCCCCGGCAACCAGTGGGTCGCCGCGGCCAAGCGCCGCGTCTTCGGCCAGGTCGACATCGACTCGGTCGCCGGCCCGTCGGAGGTGCTGATCATCGCCGACGAGACGGCGAAGCCGGCGTGGATCGCGGCCGACCTCATCGCGCAGGCCGAGCACGACGTCGAGGCGCGCCCGATCCTCGTCACCACGGTGGCGAGCCTGCCGGCGGCGGTCGAGCGCGCGCTCGAGGAGCAGCTCGTGACCTTGCCCCGGCGCGACATCGCGCGCGCGTCGCTCGAGCTGTACGGCGCGGCGGTCGTCGTGCGCACGATCGACGAGGCGATCGACGTCGCCAACCGCTACGCGCCCGAGCACCTCGAGCTCGACGTCGCCGATCCGCACCCGCTCGTGCCACGGCTGCGCACGTCGGGCGCGATCTTCGTCGGCACGTGGGCGGCGGAGGCGGCCGGCGACTACGTCGCGGGCGCCAACCACGTCCTGCCCACCGGCGGCGCCGCGCGCTACGCGAGCCCGCTCGGCGTGTACGACTTCCAGCGGCGCACGTCGATCGTCGAGTACGACGAGGCCGCGGCCCGCGCCGACGCCGACGTCATCGCGGCGCTCGCCGCGGTCGAGGGGCTCGACGGGCACGGCCGGTCGGCGCTCATCCGCAAGCAGCGCGGAGGTGCGTCGTGAGCGGGATCGCGGATCTGGTGACGCGCGGCATCCGTCCGCTCGTCGCGTATCACGTGCCGCGCCCCGACGGCATCCGCGCCAAGCTCGACGCCAACGAGCTGCCGTACGCGTTGCCGCCGGAGGCGGCGGAGGCGCTCGGGCGCGAGCTCGCGCAGGTCGCGCTCCACCGCTACCCCGAGGCGGATCCCGTCGAGCTGCGCGCGCTCTGCGCCGCCGACCTCGGCGTCGCGCCCGGGCAGCTCGTGTTCGGCAACGGCTCCGACGAGCTGATCGCGCTCCTGTGCGCCGCGTTCGCCGAGCCGCGCCCGGGCAAGACGCGCGCCGGCATCCTCTATCCGGATCCGACGTTCGTCGTCTATCGCCTCGCCGCGCTCGGCCACAACCTCGAGCCGATCGAGGTGACCCTCGACGACGAGATGCAGCTCGACTTCGAGCTCGTCGACGACGCGATCGCGGGCCGCCGGCCCAACATCGCGTTCTTCGCCTTGCCCAACAACCCGACGGGGACCTTGTGGGCGCCGGAGAAGGTCGCGGAGCTCGCGGCGCGCCACCCCGACACGCTGTTCGTCTCCGACGAGGCGTACATCCAGTACGGCGGCCGCACGCTCCTGCCGCGCCTGCCCGAGCTGCCGAACCTCGTCGTCATGCGCACGCTGTCGAAGATCGGCATGGCGAGCCTGCGCGTCGGCTTCGTCGTCGCGTCGCCGCAGATCGTGCACGAGCTCGAGAAGCTGCGCATGCCGTACAACCTCGGCTCGCTCAACCAGCGCGCCGCGGTGTGGCTCCTCCGACACCACAAGGCGTGGCTCGCCGATCGCGCGTGCGACCTCCTCGCCGAGCGGGAGCGCCTGGCCGCCGCGCTGCGCGCGTTCCCCGAGCTGAAGGTGTTCCCGAGCGAGGCGAACCTCCTGCTCGTGCGCGTCGGCAAGGCCGGCGACGGCCAGGCCGGCCGGGTGTGGAAAGCGCTCGCCGCCCGGGGGATCATGGTCCGCAACTTCGACCGCCCCGGTCCGCTCGCCGGCTGCCTGCGCATCACGCCGGGCACGCCCGCCGAGAACGACCTGCTGCTCGCCGAGCTGCCGGCGGCGATCGCGACATCCGCGTCGCGGTAGGGCGGCCAACGGCGGAACGCGGGGCCGCAGAGCCGGGGTTTCGCGGGCACACCGCGTGCAGTACCCCGTGTCCATGACGCGGTACCTCGTCGCCCTCGCCCTCGCCCTGTCCGTCTCTGGCTGCGTGGCCGAGGACGAGGACACCGCACCGGTCGACGCCCCCTTGGCCATCTTCGACTGCTACCCACCGCGCGACTCCTTCAACCCGTGCGGCGAGTGTGGCCCGGGCACGATGTGCGTGCAGCTCCTCGACGGCACCTGCTCGAGCTCGCAGGTGATGTGCAAGCCGATCGTCACCGGCTGCGAGCAGCCCGTGTGCTCGCCGGACTGCGATCAGGCGTACTGCGATCCCGGCGGCATCTCGACGTGCAGCGCCGCGCCCTGCCCGATCGACCTCCCCGACGTCTTCCACTGCTACGGCGTCTGATCAGTAGCCCATCACGTCCATCGTCCACGCGGCGCCGAACGTCTCGCGCGTGAAGGCGCGCAGCGCCTCGGCGTCGGCGCTGGTGCGGAGCTTGGCGTAGTGCTCGTCCTGGTCGTCCCAGGCGAAGTCGGGGAGCGTGCGGCCGGCGCGGAAGAGGTCCATCGAGCGGCGCAGGTTCCAGGCGAGGAACTCCTTGAACTGCGTGTTCGACGCGAAGTACGTCGGGTCGCCGGCGGCGACCGCCTTGGCGGTGGCGAGCGCGTAGACGTTGAACTCGAGCGGGCCCATGACCGCGTCGCGCCAGCCGCGCGTCCAGAGGCCGTTCGTCGCCAGGTCGACGCCGACCTCGGCGCCGTTCACGTACGCGTTCCATTCGTCCCAGATGTAGAGCGGCGTGTCGTCCCACGCGACCTGGCCTGTGATGTAGAGCGCGTAGCGCGGGCCGCGCAGGCTCGGCGGCACGTGCGTCGCGATCGCCGACTTGCGGATGCCGGGCTCGACGACGTACGCCGCCCGGTCGCCGAGGACGTAGAAGGCGTTCACGCGCTCGGTGCCCTCGTGGACATGGACGCGCAGGTGCGCGTGGATGCCGTGGCTGGTCTCGTGACCGGCGGTGATGGGATCGTCGTCCCAGTACTGGTTGCCGTACGACGATGGCAGGTGGTTGGCGATGTCGGTGAGGTCGGCGCCCCACGCCGGGTTCGCGCGGGCCTGCACGTCGTCCCACGTCGTCCACACGACGCCGTCGCCCGGCTGCGGCACCGCGGGCGCGTCCGGCGACCCACCGCCGTCGGGCGCGGTCGCGGCGTCCCCGCCGCTCGGTGGCGGGTCACCCGTACAGGCGGCGACGAGCGCGACGGCGACGACGAACGAGCGAGCGAGAGCGGCGCGGCGCATGCCGGCATCTTCGCGCGGCCGCGCGCGCGCGGCGCAAACCGCGGTTCGCCGCAGGTGGGGACCGCACGTGGGGACGGTGGCAACTTTGACAACTTTGGTGGCCCCCGGCCGTTTAATGGTGTATGTTGCACACTATCATGCCGTTCACGTTCTTCTTCACCGAGGCGTCGCCGTTCTCGCAGTGGTACCGCTGCCGCTTCGAGGCGAACGGTCACGCCTTCAGCTGCGCGGAGCAGTACATGATGCACGGCAAGGCGCTGCTCTTCGGCGACGCCGCCACCGCGGCGCAGATCCTCGCCGCCGATCATCCGCGGCAGCACAAGGCGCTCGGGCGCAAGGTCACGCCGTTCGACGACAAGGTCTGGCGGCGCGAGCGCGAGGCGATCGTGATGGCGGGCAGCCGCGCCAAGTTCACGCAGAACGAGGAGCTGCGCGCCGCGCTGCTCGCGACCGCGGGGACGACGCTGGTCGAGGCGTCGCCGTACGACCGGATCTGGGGCATCGGCCTCGGCGCGAACGATCCGCGCGCGCAGGATCCGTCGCAGTGGCGCGGGCAGAACCTGCTGGGCCAGATCCTCACGCGCCTGCGCGACGAGCTCCTCGCCGCGTAGTCAGGTCGACTCGAGTCGCGTGAGGTCGACCTGCGTCGTCACGATCAGGCCGCGCTGCGGCTCGACGCGCACGCTCGTCACCGTCACCGGCAGGCCGTCGAGGAGCGAGCGAACCCGATCGTCGAGCTGCGCCTCGAGCACCCGATCCATCGCCGGCATCTGGATCGCGCCGAGGTTCGTCTTCACGACCTCGAAGCGGAGGCCACCGTCGCGCAGCACCGGCCGCAGCGTGACCGTGCCCTCGGTCGGCCTGCCGAGGACCTCGACGCTGGCGCGCACGATGATCACGCCGTCGCCGAGGCTCGCCTGCACCTGGGTGCGTGGCACGTCGACGCCGGGCGCCTGGACGGCGCCGTCGGCGACCGCGCGCTGCACGAGGGCGGTCAAGAAGCGCTCGTCGAGCGCCACGGTCATCGACGCCTCCGCGATGATCGGCCGCGGCGCGGGCACCGGCGGCGTCGCGGCGAACATCGCGTACGCCAGCGTGCCAGCGATGCCGAGCACGATGCCGAAGAGCAAGAGAAAGAAGCGCATGGGCTGCTGCAACTCGAGTGCAAGCGTGATGCCGGCAACCGCGACGTGTCGACGGAACGTCACGCGCACGCGAGACGGCCTCGCCGCCGGCGAGTCAGTCGCGCTCGCCGCTCAGGTACCGCTGCAGCGAGCGCGTGCTGATCCCGAGCGCGGCGGCGGCGGCCTCGCGGTTGCCGCCGTGGCGCTCGAGCGCGGCGGCGCAGTAGGCAGCGACGAACGCGTCGCGCGCGACGGCGAGCGGTCGATCCACATCGCCCGTGGGC
>JAIOII010000266.1 GCA_019912685.1 Kofleriaceae bacterium | reverse complement strand
GGCCGCGGCGCACGGTGACCCCGCCGCCGCCCATGATGCGCGGCGCGAGCTTCGCGGCGGTGCGCTTCCGCGGCATCGGCGATCGCCCGGCCAACGACGACGGCTCGCTCACGGCCGAGGGCTACGGCCTCGTCGACGTCGTCGCGCAGCACACGCTCGGCAAGACGACGCTCGGTATCTCGATCGAGAACCTCCTCGACGCCGACTGGCGCGAGGCGCAGTTCGCGGACGAGTCGCGCGTCGCCCCGACGACGGACCTCGTCGAGGACGTGCACTTCACGCCGGGCGCGCCGCTCACGGCGCTCGTGACGATCAGCCGAGCGCTGTGACGACGCGGTCGGGGTCGGGGTGGTCGCCGGCGACCTGCGAGATGTAGTGGAACCTGATCTCGCCCGAGGGCGCGACGACGAGCACGCCGCCCTGCTGCGTCGGATCGCCTTGCGTGCGCCCCTGGCGGAAGCCGCCCCTGAGCGCGCGCAACGCGTTCAGCCCGGCGCGCGGGCTGAACGTGCGCGCGAGGCCCCGCACGAGCTCGGCGGCGGCGTACACCTTCAGCGACGGATCGGTGTAGATCGGCCCCGGGAACTTCGTCGTCTCGCGGAAGCCGGCGATGAACATGGGCGCGCCGTTCCCGATGACGTGGAGCTCGGCGCCGGCGGCGTGGATGCGATCGATCACGCGGTGCAACTGCACCACCTGCTCGCGGCAGAAGAGTCAACCGAAATGGCGGACGAGCGCGATGACGGCGGTGCGATCGCGCCACAGCGATCCGAGCGCGACCTCGGTTCCTTTCTCGTCGAGAACGGTGAGCGAGGCCAGGGTATCCGCGCGAGACAGCACGCCCGACGGTAACACCACCCCCCTCGGCGGAGGGGGACTCTGGCCCCCAGCGTGGGCCCCCGTACACGTCCAAGTGCGCGAAACGTATGTGTCACCACGAGGCACCGAAAGTGCTTATGCTAGGGCGGATGTCCAGAGTCGAGGGAGCGCGATGACCTGGGTTGTGCCGCTGACGCTCGGCGGCCTGGCCATCGCGGTCATGGCGCTGTTCACCGTCATCGGTGCGCGCCGCAACCGACAGGGGCACGCGCAGGCCGCGCCGATCCCGGGCGGGACGATCCTCGTTCACGACATCAACGACGATCGCTGCACCGGCTGCGACGCGTGCGTCGCGGTGTGCCCGACCAACGTCCTCGATCTCGTCAACAACAAGAGCCGCGTGCTCCGCTTCCACGACTGCATCCAGTGCGAGGCGTGCATGTGGGCGTGCCCGACCGAGGCGCTCGTCATGTTCCGCGAGGGCGCGGAGCCGCCGCCGCTCAAGGTGCCCGAGCTCGACGACAGCTACCAGACCGCCGTCGCGGGCCAGTACCTGATCGGCGAGGTCGCGGGCAAGCCGCTCGTGAAGAACGCCGCCAACCTCGGCCGCGCGGTCATCGAGCACATGCTCAAGCACGGCCTCCAGCCCGGGGCGCTGGCGCGCGAGGGGGCCAACGCCGTCGACGTCGCGATCGTCGGCTCGGGCCCGGGCGGCCTGTCGGCGGCGCTCACGTGCATCCAGCGCGGCCTCAGCTACGTCGTGCTCGAGAAGGAGCAGCTGATCGCGTCGACGATCGCCCGCTACCCCAAGGGCAAGCTGGTGATGGCCGAGCCCTACGACACGATGAACCTGTCGCTCCTGCCGGTGTTCGACTCGAGCAAGGAGCAGATCATCCCGATCTGGCGCGAGCTGATCGAGCGCGTCGGCCTGAAGATCAACCAGGGCGAGGCGGTCGAGAGCGCGACGCGCAAGGGCGACGGCACGTTCGACGTGCGCACGACGGTCGCGTCGTACCGCGCGCAGCGCGTGGTGCTCGCGACCGGCACGCGCGGCAAGCCGCGCACGCTGCAGGTGCCCGGCGAGAACCTGCCCAAGGTGTCCAACCTGCTCGACGATCCCGATGATCTGCGCGGCAAGGACGTGCTCGTCGTCGGCGGCGGTGACTCCGCGGTCGAGGCGGCGCTCGCGCTCGCCGACGCGGGCGCGCGCGTGATCATCAGCTACCGCGGCAAGTCGTTCAATCGCGCGCAGCCGAAGAACAAGCAGGCGATCGAGTCGTACGCGGCGCAGAACCGGCTGAAGGCGAAGTACGGCTCGCAGGTCGTGTCGTTCGACGCCGACAACGTCATCCTCGCGCTCGCCGACGGCTCGCAGAAGCGGTACCCGAACCAGGCGGCGTTCGTGCTCATCGGCGCCGATCCGCCGGTGACGTGGCTCGAGAAGCTCGGCGTGCGCTTCGTCCTGCGCCCGCACCAGTACGCGCTCGGCAAGAGCGACGACTTCGTGCGCCGCCTGGCGCCGGGCGCGACCGAGTGTCCGCAGGACGCGGCGACGGCCGCCGCGCTCGTCACCGGTCAGGACACGCGCCTGCCGAGCGAGGTCGAGCGCGCGCTGTCGGCGATCGGGCTCCCCGAGCCGGCCAGCGGCCCGAAGAAGTGGATCAAGGCCGCGACCGGCCTGTTCGGCAGCGGGCCGAAGCGGATCGATCAGCCGATGCCGCTCAGCGAGTTCGCGAAGCAGCAGCGGCAGCGCACGCACGCCGGCATGGGCCGCCGCGATCAGCTGAGCGCCGGCGAGCGCACGCGCGTCCTGCGCATGCTGCGTGACGAGGGCGGTCGCCTCGCCGACGAGGAGTCGAAGGTCTCGTTCGTCGATCTGGCGTCGCTGCGCCAGGGCGCGCCGCACGACATCGAACACGACGAGGGCGACGCGTGGCCGCCGCCCAGCGCGCGCCGCGATCCGACGCCGCCGCCCCAGCCGCGGGTCCAGCG
>JAIOII010000034.1 GCA_019912685.1 Kofleriaceae bacterium | reverse complement strand
CCGCAGCGCAGCGTCCACGACACCTCCATCGCGCGCGGCAACCACACCTGGTAGTGCACGCGATAGCGCCCCCCCGGCGTCTGCGCCGCCGCTCGCGCTGCCGGCGATGCTCACGTGACCGGTGCCGAGGTGCTGGTGCTGGCGGCCGCCGCAGGCCGCCAGCGCACACGTGATCAGGCAAGTCGAGGCGAAGCGAGTCCTCATCGCCCCGGTCCGACTGCAACGACTCTGCCACCGTGATGGCCTGCGCCTTGCGATGTCGCCGCGACATGAGCCATCGCCTCGACAAGACTTCCCTCGCGTCGTCCGGTACTTGCGCCCCGTCACACCGCGCCTCCGCGCCCGACCGTGAATTTTCGGGCACGCCTCGCCTCGCCACAGTGAGCTTCCTGGTCGTCACCGGGATCGCGCTGCTGGCCGGCGCCTGCGGCGGCGGGGGCAGCACCAAGCGGGGCGACACCTACGTGGCCGCCACCAGCGCCCAGGAGCAGTGCTGCGAGCACCTGGCCGGCGGCGCGCGCGACCAGTGTCTCCAGCAGATCGTCCGGGTTCCGGACGAAGCGGTCGCCCGCTCGCAGCAGAACCAGGCGACCTACGCCTGCGTGCAGGAGCACTTCGTGTGCAACCCGGCGACCGGCATGCCCACGCAGGAGTCGGCCCAGGCGCAGCTCGATTGCATCCAGGATTTGCCGCAGTGACCGACGTCAGCGCCGCCGACGCCGGCGCGTGACGAACGCCAGCGCGAGCGACGCCACCGCGATCATGACCGTCGGCGCCGCGCCACCGCCGCGCCCCGGCGCGCTCGCAACGCACCCGCCGTCGTCTTCGCAGCCGACGTGGCACTCCGCCGGGTCGGGGCCGCAGCGACGCTCGGGGGCCACGGGCACGGGACAGCCGCCCGCATCGGTGATCGCGTACTCGACGAGCGCCTGCGATGCGTCGCCGATCGCGACCGTCGACCCCGGCGGGTCGGCCAGCGTGAAGTGCACGCGATCGAAGTAGAAGACGAAGTCGCGCTCGCGGATCGCGCACTCGCCCGGGATGCAGCTGACATTCGCCCCGAAGCTCATGATGCCCTCCTGGACCGGGGTGCCCACGAGCGCCTCGCCCCGGACGCCGCCGTCCCAGCGATAGACCGGCACGTCCTCGATCATCCAGAGCTCGACCGGGCATCCGGCGGGGACCTCCGTCGGGCTCGCCGACGCCCACGGTTCGTCGCACCACGCATCGGCCGCCGCCTCGCCGGTCGAGAGCGCGAGCCCGGCAACCACGGCGACGAGGCCCATCGTCTTCCGCATGGCCTCATCTTGCCGCCGCCGCCGCCGCCACGGGCTGGCAACAAACGAAAACGGGGCCCGAAGGCCCCGTTGGTGTCGTTCAGATCACGCTGGCGCGGCTCAGAAGTCCATGCCGCCCATGCCGCCGCCGTGGCCGTGGCCACCGGCGGGCGCGGGCGCTTCCTTCTTGGGCTTCTCGGCGATGAGCGCCTCGGTCGTGAGCAGGAGCGACGCGACCGACGCGGCGTTCTGCAGCGCCGTGCGGACGACCTTGGTCGGGTCGATCACGCCGGCGGCGAGGAGATCCTCGTACTCGAGCGACGCGGCGTTGAAGCCGAAGCCGCCCTGGGCCTCCTTGACCTTGCTGACGACGATCGAGCCGTCGACGCCCGCGTTCGCGGAGATCTGGCGGAGCGGCTCCTCGATCGCGCGGCGCACGATGTTGACGCCGAACTGCTGCTCCTCGGAGAGCTTCATCTCCTCGAGCGTCTTGAGCGCGCGGATGAGCGCCACGCCACCGCCGGGGACGATGCCCTCCTCGACGGCCGCGCGGGTCGCGTGCATCGCGTCCTCGACGCGCGCCTTCTTCTCCTTCATCTCGACCTCGGTGGCCGCGCCGACGCGGATGACCGCGACGCCGCCGACCAGCTTGGCCAGACGCTCCTGGAGCTTCTCGCGATCGTAGTCGCTCGTCGTCTCCTCGACCTGCTTGCGCAGCGTCTTCACGCGCGCGTCGATGTCCGCCTTCTTGCCGGCGCCGTCGACGACGGTCGTGTTGTCCTTGTCGACCGTGATGCGCTTGGCCTGGCCGAGGTCGGCGAGCGTGAGGTTCTCGAGCTTGAGGCCGAGATCCTCGGTCACCGCCTGACCGCCGGTGAGCGTCGCGATGTCCTTCAGCATCTCCTTGCGGCGGTCGCCGAAGCCCGGCGCCTTGACCGCGCACACGTGGAGGGTGCCGCGCAGCTTGTTGACGACCAGCGTGGCGAGCGCCTCGCCGTCGACGTCCTCGGCGATGATGAGGAGCGGGCGGCCCTGCTTGGCGACCTGCTCGAGGAGCGGGAGCAGCTCCTTCATGTTCGAGATCTTCTTCTCGTGGGTGAGCACGTAGGCGTCGTTGAGGACGACCTCCATGCGCTCACCGTCGGTGACGAAGTACGGCGAGAGGTAGCCGCGGTCGAACTGCATACCCTCGACGACGTCGAGCTCGCTGGTCAGCGTCTTGGCCTCCTCGACCGTGATGACGCCTTCCTTGCCGACCTTCTCCATCGCCTCGGCGATCATCGCGCCGATCGACGTGTCACCGTTCGCGGAGATCGTGCCGACCTGGGCGATCTCCTTGTGGTTCTTGGTCTCCTTCGAGAGCGACTTCAGGTGCTCGATCACCTTCTCGACCGCCTGGTCGATGCCGCGCTTGAGCTCCATCGGGTTGTGACCCGCGGCGACGAGCTTCGAGCCCTCGCGGAAGATCGACTGGGCGAGCACGGTCGCGGTGGTGGTGCCGTCGCCGGCGTTGTCGGAGGTCTTGGACGCGACCTCCTTCACCATCTGCGCGCCCATGTTCTCGAACTTGTTCTCGAGCTCGATCTCCTTGGCGACGGTGACGCCGTCCTTGGTGACCGTGGGCGAGCCCCAGCTCTTCTCGATGACGACATTGCGGCCACGCGGGCCGAGGGTGACCTTCACCGCGTTGGCGAGGGTGTCGACGCCCTTCATGACGGCCGCGCGCGCGCGCTCGTCGAAGATGATTTCCTTGGCAGACATGTCTCTGGTCCTCCGGTTACGAGAAGTCGGTTACTCGAGCACGCCGAGGACCTCGTCCTCGCGCAGGATGATGTGGTCGACACCGTCGATCTTGATCTCGGTGCCCGCGTACTTGCCGAACAGGATGCGGTCGCCCGCCTTCACGTCGAGCGCGACCAGCGTGCCGTCCTCGAGGCGCTTGCCCGAGCCGACGGAGATGACGTTGCCCTCGAGGGGGCGCTCCTTGGCGGAGTCCGGGATGATGATCCCGCCCTTGGTCTTCTCCTCTTCCTGTACCCGACGGACCAGGAGGCGGTCCTGCAGCGGACGAACGTTCATGATGTTCCCTCGTGTTTGAAGTGCGATGCGGTGCGTTTGTTAGCACTCACCTTACCCGAGTGCTAACGGGCGCCATCCTAAGCTCGGGCTCCGCCCGCGCAAGGGGCTACCCCGCCGATTTCGCTCGCGACTACACGGGGCCCGGCGGGCGGGGCGGACCTTCACGATCCGACACTTCCCTACCGTGTCTCTCCGACACCCTAAGCCACGGAAACCACGCAGAAACTTGCATGGCGCCGGGAGTGCCCGATAACGAGATCATGGGCATTGATGTACTCCCGCACGCGTCGGTCGATGCCTTCTTCCACGAGGTCCTGACCGACGCCCTGGAAAGCACCCGAGTCGGGGCGACGGAGCCGGCCGGGTGGTACCTGGTGAGCCTCCTGGGCGACTTCACCCGCGCCCGCCTGCCGGACGAGCCCCTGGCCGTGAAGCTCGCGCAGAGCGCCGCCGCCGACCCGGGCGAGCGCGTGAAGACGCTCAAGGAGGTGGGCGACACCTCCCTCTACCTGGCCGGGTTCTTCGCCGAGTCCCTCTCGCGCAAGCTGGTCGACGCCGACTACTACATCGGCCTCGGCCGCGGCGCGTACGCGGAGCTGGCGGGACGGCTGGGCTCGACGCCGATCACCGAGGTCTACCGCGAGCTCGCCGAGGGCTTCCCCGGCTTCGTCGAGGTCCTGGCCGAGGTCCGGCGCCGCGTCGACTTCGCCGGCGCCGACGTGATGAAGCTCTACGAGCACTGGGTGCGCTCGCGCGACGCCTGGATCGAGAAGAAGCTGCGCGCGCTCGGCGTACTGGTCGACCCCGGAGGCAAGGTCATTCAGTGAGGGCCGGCCGCAAGGAGTGGGGCCACGAGCGAAGCGAGGACCGGGGTAGCGCCCACGACGCAGCGGCCGAGCGCATGGCGCGAGCAGGCCCGAACGAACAACAATCGACCAGCGGCGTCCTGCTGCGGTTACAGCGGGGCCTCGAGGGGATGTATCGCGTCGCGACCGGCGTGTCGGTCGGCGACTTCGTGATCGACGACGACGCGCGCGCCGCGCTCGGCGTCGCGCGCGCGCCGCGCGAGCAGCTGCTCGTGCACGAGGGCGAGGACGGCCTCGACATCGGGCTCTTCGTCGACGCGGGCGTCCTCGCCAACCTGGCGACGCACGATCCGTCGGCGCGCCTCGACCACAACAACGTGAGCGCGTTTCTCTACGCGCTCGAGGGCGTGAGTCACTTCGTCTACGCGATCGTGTGCGCGCACGCGGCGCGCGCGGTGTCGCCGCTCGAGCTCGAGCTGCAGGCCGAGGTCGACAAGTACGTCGTGTGCCTGCTCGCCGACGGCGGCGCGCCGACCGCGAGCCCGCGCTGGCGCCGGCGCCTGTTCGAGCAGTTCGAGCTCGAGCCCGACCTCGACGCCGAGGAGCGCGACCGGTACCGCGCCGCCAACGACGGCGCGCGCCGGTACGCCGCGTCGCTCGAGCGCCGCTTCGTCGCGCGCGGCGGCACGCTCGACATGCTGGCCGAGCTGCGCCGCTTCTACCGGCTGCCGCTCGCCAGCAAGCTCGACCACATCGCCAAGGCGGCGTAGCCCCGATCAGAAGCTGCCGCCGAGCACGAGCCCGGCGCGATCGGACGTGACGACCGGCGTGAGCGCCCACCGGCCGGCGGCGCGCGCGCGCAAGCGTTTGTTGTGGGCGCGCGCCGAGCCGGGCGCGGTCACGATGTCGTAGACGCCACCGACGGCGAACGCCGCCATGCCGCCGTAGACGAAGGCGAACCCCGGCCCCTCGTTGCAGTCGTCCTCGTTGAAGCACTCGCTGAGGAGGATCACCGCGCCGACGAGGACGGCGCCCGCGCCCGCGAAGCGCCACGTCAGGCCGTCCGTCCACAGCTTGCCGGCGTACCAGTGGCCGAAGCTCGGCGCGATCCAGATGCCGATGCCGCCCGCCGCCGCGAGGTCGTCGTTGTCACGCGACTCCGCCGCCGCCACGAGCGCGAACGACGCGAGGGTGCCGCCGAGCGACAGGGCGAGCGCCGTGGTCGGGCTCTTCTCACCGGCGACGGGCCCGGCCGGCGGCACCCTCGCGTCG
>JAIOII010000265.1 GCA_019912685.1 Kofleriaceae bacterium | reverse complement strand
CCGCCTCGCGCTGGTTGGTGACGCCGGCGAAGCGGCCGTCGCGCGCGATCGCGAGCCACGATCCGCCCGAGCGTAGATCGAGGCCGCCGACGACCCCGGGCGCGAGCACGGCGGGCGCGCGCGCCGGCCGCTCGTACAGCTCGTCACGGTTGGCGGCGAGCACGACCGGCGTGCCCGGCACCACGTCCACGAGCGCGATCAGCGTGCACACGCGGCCCCCTCGATCGCTAGAGCGACTCGGCGCGCACGTTCAGCTGGAAGCTGCCCGCCGCGGCCGCCGCGTCCTTCTGGCACTGCGCCGCCCACGCCTCGCAGACGTCGTCGCCGACGCCGCCGCCGAGGTCGACCCACACCTTGATCTCGTTCTTCGCGTCACCCGACGGGTGGACTCGGATCTCCTTGGCCTTCTTGCCGCCGTGACCGGCGTAGCTGGCCAGAAACTCCTCGACCTTCTGCGCGGCCTGGTTGATGTCCATGGGACACGAGTCTATCCGATCCGTCGTGTGGTAACGTCGCCGCGCGCATGGCGAGCGATCCCAAGGAGAAGCTCGAAGCCGAGACGGTCGCCGCCGAGGAGACCGAGAGTCGCGAGGTCTACCTGCGCGAGGGCCGCACGCTCACGGTGACGCAGCACGGCGGCGAGGACCTGGTCGAGATCCGCGGTTCGTCGGGGATGCTCGAGGTCCGCATCCGGCTCACCGAGCACGGCCCGGTGCTGCAGATGGAGAGCGCGCGGCTCCAGCTCAAGGCGACGGAGGCGGTCGAGGTCGAGGCGCCGGCCCTGAACGTGCGCACGACCGAGGCGATCACGATGGAGACCAAGGGCGAGGTGAAGCTGCAGGCCGAGGGCGAGATCGACATCGACGGCAAGAAGATCCACCTCAACTGATCGCGCGCGGCTCGCTCACGTCGCTTCGAGCACGAAGTCGAAGCGGCCCCAGAACCCCGGCGTGTCGCGGCCGGGACCGACCTGCGCGAGCGCGAGCGACGGCACGAACCACGGATCGCCGTCGTTGTACGGATCGCCCGGGAAGTAGAGCTGCGTCGTCAGCGCGCGATGGCCGCGCGCCGCGAGCTTCACGTGCACGTGGCGCGGGCGGTAGCGCGAGCCGTTGAGGTAGCGGCCGGGGACGACGCTGTCGACGTGCCAGCGCCCGTCGGCGCCGGAGGTGAGCCGGCCGCGCAGCTTCCAGCCGGTGTTGTCGTAGTCGCCGGCGGCGTCGGCGTGCCAGACGTCGAGCGTCGCGCCGGCGAGCGGACGGCAGTCGCCGCCGAAGACCTGACCGCCGATCGCCATGGCGATGCCGCGCGTGCTGGCGTCGGAGAGCTGCGCGCGGAACGGCGCGCCCCGCTTCCAGAACGGGCCCTCGATGTTGTCGGCGGTGGGCTCGCAGACCAGGTCCGGGAGCGGCGGCGGCGGATCGTCGTCGGGGATGGCGACCGTGGGCGCGAAGCTCGCCGGTCCCCCGCTGCCCGCGTCGGCGATGGCGGCCGACTTCCGGGTGCATGCGGCGAGCGTGGTGAGGCCGCCGAGGGAGAGCGACCGGAGCAGGTGGCGGCGGGAAAGCGTCATGCCCCGAGAACGCCGCTCGCGCGCGACCGGCGCACGAGTCCGTAACCTACGGAATGTTCAAGAGCTTGTGGGTCTGGAGCGACAGGCGCCACTGCGGGTGCGCGCGGCAGTAGTCGAGGCACGCGCGCGTGCTCTCGGCGGCGCGCGGCCCGTCCATCGGCTGGAGGAAGAAGTGGCGGAAGGCGAGGTGCTCGAGCGACGCGGGCGGCACCTCGGGCTGCGGGTGGACGAGCTTGAGCTCGTCGCCGCCGGTGACGACGAGCGGCGCGTTCGCCTTGGGCGACACGCACACCCAGTCGACGCCGCGCGGGACCTCGATCGTGCCGTTGGTCTCGATCGCGACCGTGAACCCGCGCGCGTGCAGCGCGTCGCACAGCGGCGTGTCGAGCTGGAGCAGCGGCTCGCCGCCGGTGCACACGACGAGCGGCGCGCCGCCGCCGGTGCTCGGCCACTGCGCCGCGACCGCCACCGCGAGGTCCTCGGGCGTCGCGAACTTGCCGCCGCCGGGACCGCCGGTGCCGACGAAGTCGGTGTCGCACCACGCCGAGCAGCCGCCGGGCCCCTTGCCGCGATCGGCGGCGCGCCCCGACCACAG
Organism: Kofleriaceae bacterium; assembly: GCA_019912685.1. GTDB lineage: Bacteria > Myxococcota_A > Polyangia > Haliangiales > Haliangiaceae > UBA2376. Next base: position 5,720 of record JAIOII010000265.1, on the reverse strand, counting down.
GTTGCAGCCCGCGAAGCGGAGGAAGACCGCAGCGCGCCCGGTCTGCGCGCCTTCACCCTGCAGGGTGAAGTAGATCTCCTTCACGGCGTACACGTGCCCACCCTAGCACCGCTTGACGCGCGCGGACCGTCGGACGACGATGGTCGTGATGGCCGGGGCATCACGCATGATGGCGGCGTTCGCGCTGGTCGCGGGCCTCGTCGCGCCCGTCGCGCCGGTCGCCGCCGACGAGCCGCCGCCGCTCCGCGTCGGCCGCACGTACAGCGAGCGCATCGCGGACAGCCTCACCCTCCTCGGCGAGAGCATCGACGGTCACCTCGGCCAGCTCACGCTCGACTCCGTGAAGCTCGAGATCGACGGCCGCGCCCGCCGCGCGCACCTCCGCCTCGCCGGCGAGACGCGCTACTTGTCGATGACGATCCAGAGCGACGTGCACTTCAGGAGCGGCGCCGCCGCGGTCGACGCCGTGATCGATCTGCGCGTCGCCGGCCGCGGCCTGCGCCTCGAGCTCCCCGACTTCGAGGTGATGCCGCGCAGCTACCTCGGCGAGAAGTACGTCGAGCTGCGCTTGCCGATCCTCCGCGGCACCTTCTGAGGCGCGGCACCTTCTGACTACGGGACGACCTCGTCGGCGCCGATGTCGCGGCGCGTGCCCTGCGGGCGGGTGTGGCCGTCGAAGTCGACGGGGAGCGTCGCGTCCGGATCGGCGGCGTCGATGCCCTCCGAGCCCGGCGTCAGGTGGTAGTCGCCGCCGCCGACGAACGTCGGCGACGCCGTGACGTTGCTCGAGCCGCCGAGGCCCATGTTCGACAGGTTGAACTCGAGGTTGCAGTTCATCGTCGAGACCTGGGTCTGGTCGCCCGAATGGAAGATGTTGTTGGCGATGCGCTGCGTGCCCACGGCGCTGCACACCAACGACTTCGCGTTCCCCGAGCCGGCGATGTTGTCGGCGACGGTGTTGAACTCGAAGGCGCTCGAGGTCGCGTTGTTCATGAGCCGGACGCCGCCGAAGATGGTGTTGGCGCCGTTGCCGGTGATGAACGTGTTGGTGATGTCGAAGGCCCCGTCGGAGACGCTGATGCCGCCGCCGGTGTTGCCGCTGATCGTGCTCGACCGGATCGTCACCGAGCAGCCCGTGGCGTCGACGCCGAAGCCGACGTTGCCGTCGATGCGGACGCCGACGAGCGTGATCGCCGGGTTGCCCGACACCGGCGCCGCGCAGCGGATGCCGTCGCCGTTGGTGTTGCCGCCCGCGGAGAAGAGCCGCATGCCCTCGATCTGCACGGTGCTCGCGTTGAGCACGAGCACGGCGGGCAAGTCGAACGCGTTCGGGCGGAGCGCCGCGCCCGGCCCGACGATCGTCGCCACCTTGCCGTCGAGCGTGAGGCTCTCGCTGTACTCGCCGGGAGCGACGACGACGAAGCGCCGCGAGCCGCCGAGGAGCGGCACCGCCAGGGTGAGAGCCGCGCACGGCATCGTGCGCGTGCACAGCGTGCCGTTGCCGTCGCGGTCGACGTAGATGATGTCGTCCTCGGCGACGCACGAGCCGGCGACCTCGTCGCACACGCCGCTGTCGCACTCGGCGTCGGCGGCGCAGCCGCGGCACGCGCCGTCGACGCCGCAGACGGGCGCGGTGGGCGACGGGCAGTGCGCCGGGCTCGTGCACTCGACACAGGCGCCGCTCGTCGGATGGCACATGTTGCGGTCACCGAAGCGCGTGCAGTCCGACGCGTCGTTGCAGCCGACGCACGTGCCGGTGTCGTCGGTGTCGCAGACCGGCCGCTCCGGCTCCGTGCAGTCGTCGGAGCCGTCGCACGCGGGCGCCGTCGGATCCGGGATGCACGTGTGCGCCGGCCCGAAGTCACCGATGTCGTCGCAGAACGGTCGGTTCCCGCCGACGTCGCACGTGCGCAGCGTGCTCACGCCGGCGGCCGCGCACGACTCGAGGGTCGAGCAGCAGAACGCCGGATTTTCCTTGGTACAGGAGGCGAGGCACAGGATCGAGAGGGCAGAGAAGGCTAGGGAGAGGACCGCGGCCCGCGTTCTCACGGGAGCAGCGTATACCAGTTGGGATCCCGCCGCGCGGTGACCGATGCCGCGGCCACTGCCGCCGCCACTGTCGTCGGTGACGACAGGCCCGGCTCCGCGCCGTGGTCGGGCCGTGTCCGGCGTGTGGCCGGAATCCGGCCACCGTGTCCGGCGTGTGGCCGGCGTCGGCCGGATTCCGGCCACTGGTCCACCCGTTGCAGAACGGGCCGGCCATGTCGTTGGCTCCGTCGTCCCGTCGTCCCGTTCGTACAGGTTTCGCGATCCTGAGCCTGCTGGCCCCGCTCGCCGCGGTGGTGGCCACCGGATGCGCCACCGAGGACCCGGACATCGAGGACGGCGAGCGCGAGCAGTTCCCGGACGGCAAGGCGGACGGCGGCCTGGAGGACGGGACGCCCGAGGCCCGCGGCGTCCTCGCGCTGGTCAACGACCGCAGCGTGACGCTCGACGAGCTCGACCTCGACGCCGGCCTGTCGTCGCGCGTCGCCCGCAACATCATCGCGCACCGCGAGGGCCCGGACGGCTCGTTCGACACGCTCGCCGAGCTCGACGCCGTCCCGTACGTCGGTCCGGCCACGCTCCGGCAGCTGCTCGCGTACGCGCGCGACACCGGCCGCGTCGTCGCCGCGCCGCGCGTCGAGGTCGTCTTCTCCCCGCAGCCGGCCGCGACGACGCACACCCGGAAGGTGGCCGAGTGGGTCCGCGCCGCGCGCCACTCGATCGACATCGCGATGTACTCGTACTCGGACGCCGAGATCGGGGCGGCGCTCGCCGACGCGCGCGCCCGCGGCGTCGAGGTCCGCTTCCTGTTCGACACCGCGTCCGAGGATCGCAAGCTCGACCTCGCCGGCCGCACCGGCTCGCGGTCGGGGAAGCTCGAGGCCGCCGGCATCGACGTCCGCTGGGTCAACAAGATCCTCCACCACAAGTTCGCGATCATCGACGGGCCGCGCGACGACGCCAGCCGGGCGCAGACCGCGCGCCTCGTCACCGGCAGCGGCAACTGGTCGTACGGCGGCGCGTCGATCTACGACGAGAACACCGTCTTCATCGACGGCGCCGGCGAGCTCGCCGTCTCCTACCAGCGCGAGTTCGACCTGCTCTGGGAGCACGCCGCCGACTTCCAGACGGCGACGGTGTTCCCGTTCGTCGCCTCGACCGCCGACCTCGACGCCGCCGGGCTCGCCGACGCCGACCCCGACGCGGACGCGCTCTTCACCTCGCCCAACTTCACCGTGCTCGACGGCGCGACCACGTTCCGCATCGATCGCACGCGCACGACGGTGAGCGACGCGCTCGTCGCCGCGATCGGCCGTGCGCGCACCTCGATCCACGTCGCCTCCGGCCACCTCCGCCTGCGCGCCGTCGCCGAGGCGCTCGTCGCCGCCAAGCAGGCGCGCCCCGAGCTCGACGTCCGCGTCTACCTCGACCAGCAGGAGTACATCTCGGCGTGGGGCCACGACGCGCAGCTCGCCGAGCTCGCCACGTGCCGCGAGAACGCGACGACGCCCGCCCGGCGCTGGAACTGCGAGACCAAGGACTTCCTCTTCGGCAAGGAGATCGGCGACGCCGGCGTCGACGTCCGTTACAAGACCTACGCCTACCGCTGGGATTACAGCTACGCGCTGCAGATGCACCACAAGTTCCTGATCGTCGACGGCCAGGAGCTCTTCACCGGCAGCTACAACCTGTCGATGAACGCCGAGCAGGCGACGTTCGAGAACCTCGTGCACCTGCGCGGCGCGACCTACGCGCCGGTGGTCGCCGCCTTCGCGCGCGAGTTCGAGCGCCTGTGGAACACCGGCCGCACCCCCGACCGCCTCCCCGGCCTGCGCTCGGCGATCGCGTCGGCGTCGTCGATCCCGCTCGTCTTCGACTCGATGGCGCTCTCGTGGCAAGAGGTCACGGAGCTGCGCGCGCTGGTGCGCGCCAACTGCGCCGTCGTCGACTCGATCGCGTATCGCGACGAGCCGGCTAGCCACCGTACGTGCCCGCGCTGAATTCCGGCGAGGAGCCGCCGGAGCGCAGCCCGGACGCTGCGCGTCAGTCGCCTTCGAGCGGCTCCGCGGCCATCGGCAGGAGCCCCGCGACCATCGCGTACTCGACGAGCTCGGCGCGTGTACGGGCACCCAGCTTCTCGAGCACCCTTGCCCGGTAGCCCTCGATCGTCTTCACGCTGACGTCGAGCTGCTCGGCGATCTCGCGGTTGGTGTGCCCCCGCACGACGAGGCCGAGCACCTGGAGCTCGCGCGGGCTCAACGAGTCGATCGCGACGGCGCCCTGCGCGCGCGACTGCGTGGGGTGGTAGTCGAGCGACGCCTGCACGTAGAGGTTGCCGGCGACGACCGCACGGATGGCGGCGATGATCTCCTCCGGCGTCGATCGCTTGCTCAGGTACGCGCGCGCGCCGTCGCGCAGCGCCACGTCGATGTAGGCGCGGCTCTCGTACTGCGTCAACACCACGACGCGCACCGTCCGGAGCGCCGCCAGCTCGCGCAGGCACGTGAGCCCACCGCCCGGCATCGAGAGATCGAAGACGACCACGTCGACGCCACCGCGATCGACCTCGCGGTGCGCGTCGATGCCCGTCGCCACGGTCGCCGTGACGACCATGTCGGGCTCTTCCTCGAGGAGCAGCTTGAGGCCCGCACGCAGCACCGGATGGTCGTCCGCGATCACGATGCGGATACTGGACATATCGCTACCGGTGCCAAGTCACCGCCAGCATGCCAACGGGAGTGCGCCATCGCTAGCGGGTTTTCCCCGTCGCGATCGGGTGCGCGACGCCGACGCGGATCATCGTTCCGCCGCCGATCGTCGACACGATCTCGACGGTTCCCCCGACGAGCATGATCCGGTCGCGCACGCGTGACGCTCGCGCGCTGTCGAACGCCGGAGAGTCGTACGCCCGCGGCCAGGTCCGCCGCGAAGTCGATCGTCACACGATCGCAATGCGCATGCTCGGCGCGCCGGCGCACGCCGATCCATCGCGCGCGGGCGATCAAGATGATCGGTGTACCGCTGCTCGTGCTCGCGTCGACCACCCCGGGGTTTCCCCCGGTTGACCGGATGCCCACGGTGGCGAGTATGGTGCGTGCATGGGGCGCGACGAGGGGCGCGAACGGGACGTGGCGCGCGCGCTCGCGAGGTTCGAGTGCGTGTTGCGCGCGACCGAGGACGCGGTCTGGGACTGGGAGGTGGCCACCGGCGAGACCTGGTGGAGCGACCGCCAGTACGACATGCTCGCGTACGACCACCACGTCGTGCCGAGCTACGAGTCCTGGTCCGCCCGGATCCACCCTGACGATCGCCAGCGCGTCGTCGGGGGCCTCACCTCGTTCCTGGCGACCGGCAGACAACGCTGGGAGGACGAGTACCGCTACCTGTTGCCCGACGGCCACGTCGTGGTGACGGCCGAGTGTGGCTACGTCGAGCGGGGCGCGGACGGGCGGGCGATCCGGATGACCGGCGTGGGCCGCGACATCACGACGCAGCGCCAGCTCGAGCAGCAGCTCGCCCAGGCCCAGAAGCTCGAGAGCATCGGACGGCTCGCCGGCGGCGTCGCGCACGACTTCAACAACCTCCTCACCATCATCCTCGCCGGCACGGATCTGCTCGCGCGCGCCCTGCCGGCGGGCGGCGCCGCGCGCGAGGCGCTCGACGACATGCTGGTC
>JAIOII010000264.1 GCA_019912685.1 Kofleriaceae bacterium | reverse complement strand
GGAGCACGCCGTGCGCGGAGCCGCGGAGGAGGCGGTGGCCGGTCAGCGCCTCGTACAGCATCACGCCGACCGCGTACCAGTCCGTGGCGGGCCCGAGCGGCAGGTCGGCCGCCTGCTCGGGGGACATGTACGCGATGGTCCCGACCGATCCACCCTCGTGCGTGCGATCGACGCTCTCGGGCGGCACGGTCAACCCGAAGTCGAGGATGACGACCCGACCCCGGCGATCCACCAGCACGTTGGTCGGCTTCAGGTCGCGATGGATCTTGCCCGCGGCGTGCAGCGCGTGGAGCCCGTCGGCGAGCTGGCGGAGCGCGTCGCGCAGCCGCGCCTCGTCGAGGACGCCCGCCGGTCGCACCCGGCGGTCGAAGCGCTCCCCGTCGACCAGCTCCATCGTGTACATCCACTCGGTGCCGACGACGAACAGCTCGTGGAGGGTCACGAGGTGCGGGTGGTGCACGCCGGAGAGCGCCCGGAACTCGCGCTTGAAGCGGTAGAGATCGGCGCCGCTCACGCGGCGCAGGGTCTTGAGCGCGACCTCCTCCCCGCGCGCGTGATCGAGCACGCGATAGACCGCACCACTTCCCCCGACCCCGAGCTCGCCACGTAGCTCGAAGCGCTCGCCGCCCTCGGCGCTGCCCTCCATGGCCGCCATCGTACCTCAGGGAAAGCGAGGCGCACCGGGCGAGCGGATCGCGTCGCGCAGGACCCGGCCCAGGGTGCCGGCGTCGAACGGCTTGAGCAGGACGGCGGCGATCCGCGGGTCGCGCTCGGCCGCGTCGCGCTCGGCGCCCGCGTAGCCCGTCGTCAGGACGAACGGCGTCTGGTCGCCGCGGGCGCGCATCACGTCGAGGAAGACGAGGCCGCTGTCGCCGCCGAGCGCGAGATCGCAGACGACGACGTCGAAGGTCGCGCCCTCGAGCGCGGCGTGGCCGGCGGCCGCGCTGGCCACCACCGTCGTCACCATGCCGTGCGAGCGGAGCACGCGGGCGACGGCGCGGGCGACATGGGCGTCGTCGTCGATGAGGAGGACCTTGGCCACGAAGGGGCAACAGGATGCCCGCGCCGGCGGATTCCCGCCATCACCGCGCAGGGGTTAGTCCGCGAAAACGTACGATCACCCGCCGTCAGTCGTCGTCCGGCAGCCCGGCCTCGGCGGCCTTCTCGAACCGCTTGCGGACGTTGTGGTCGAGCACCGACTTGCGCAGGCGGATCGACTGCGGCGTGATCTCGACGAGCTCGTCGTCGTTGATGAACTCGAGCGCGTACTCGAGCGTGATCTGCCGCGGCGGGGCCAGGATGAGCTTCTCGTCGGCGCCGGCCGAGCGGATGTTGGTCAGCTTCTTGGTCTTGTTGGGGTTGACGACGAGGTCGTTGTCCCGCGAGTGGATGCCGACGATCATGCCGCCGTACACGTTCACGCCCGGACCGACGAACATGACGCCGCGATCCTGCAGCGAGAAGAGGGCGTAGGCGTTGGTCTCGCCGATCTCGTTGGCGATGAGCACGCCGTTCACGCGGCTGCGCACCGCGCCGGCCCACACGTCGTAGTCCTCGAGCTGGGTGTAGAGCACGCCGGTGCCGCGCGTGTCGGTCAGGAACTGCGAGCGGTAGCCGATGAGGCCGCGCGACGGGATGCGGTACTCGAGGCGCACGCGCCCGGGCCCGCTCGGCCGCATCTCCTTCATCTGGCCGAGGCGCCGGCCGAGCTCCTCGACGACCGGGCCGGTGTACTTGTCCTCGAGGTCGATGACCGCGTGCTCGTACGGCTCGAGGAGCTCGCCCTTGGGCCCGGTCTGGGTGATCACCTGCGGCTGCGAGACGCACAGCTCGTAGCCCTCGCGGCGCATGGTCTCGATGAGGACCGACAGGTGGAGCTCGCCGCGGCCCGAGACCTTGAAGGCGCTGGCCTCCGCGGTGTCCTCGACCTTCAGCGCGACGTTCGACTTGATCTCGCGGTGGAGGCGCTCGCGCAGGTTGCGCGAGGTGACGTACTTGCCTTCCTTGCCGGCGAACGGGCCGTCGTTGACCCGGAAGTTCATGCTGATGGTCGGCGCGTCGATCTTGAGGAGCGGCAGGACGGTCGGGCTCTGGATCGACGTGATGGTCTCGCCGACGTTCAGCTCCTTCATGCCGGTGAACGCGACGATGTCGCCGGCGCGGGCCTCGGCCAGCTCGAAGCGCTTGAGGCCCTGGAAGCCGAGCACCTTCTGGACGCGGAACTCCTCCTTCGAGCTGTCGCGGTGGACGAGGAGCACGCGATCGCCGACCTTCGACACGCCGGCCTTCATGCGGCCGATGGCGACGTAGCCGAGGAAGTCGTCGTAGTCGAGCGTCGCCACCTGCATGAGCAGCGGCGCCTCGGGATCGGCGTCGGGCGGCGGCACCTGCTCGATGATGAGGTCGAGGAGCGGCGCCAGGTCCTTCTTCTCGTCGGCGAGCGCGCGGATCGCGAAGCCCTCGCGGCCCGAGGCGTAGATCACCGGGAAGTCGAGCTGGTGGTTGCTCGCGCCGAGCGAGTCGAACAGGTCGAACACCGGATCGAGCACCTTCTCGGGCTCGACGTTGGGCCGGTCGATCTTGTTGATCACGACGAGCGGGCGCAGGCCCATCTCGAACGCCTTCTGGGTGACGAAGCGCGTCTGCGGCATCGGCCCCTCGTACGCGTCGACGACGAGGAGCACCGAGTCGACCATGCCGAGCACGCGCTCGACCTCGCCGCCGAAGTCGGCGTGGCCCGGGGTGTCGACGAGGTTGATGCGCACGCCCTTCCACGTGACCGACGTGCACTTCGACAGGATCGTGATGCCGCGCTCGCGCTCCAGGTCGTTCGAGTCCATGGCGCGCTCGGCAACGACCTCGCCCGTGCGGAAGGCGCCGGCCTGGCGCAGGAGCCCGTCGACGAGCGTGGTCTTGCCATGGTCGACGTGGGCGATGATCGCGACGTTGCGGATGCTGTTCTGGGGCGGCATGGACTACTTCACGGAAGGAGTGAGGGCTGCGAGCCGCTCACAGGCGAGCAACGCGCGGGCAGGGAGAGCGAGCGGGGCGGGGGCGAGGAGCGGGGCCGCGATGGTGAAGCGATCGGGCAAGGCGACGTCGCCGGCGCCGGTCACGAGCCCGCCCTTCACGTTCGTGGCGTCGTCGTTCGCGGCGACGAAGCGCAGCCCGTCGGGCGCGTGCTCGATGCGGCCGACCGGGGCACGCGCGGCGTCGACCGCGGTCACGCCGTCGGCGGCGAAGGTCATCCGCACCATCGGCACGCCGATCGGATCGATGATCGAGAGGCGGCGGGGCGGGCCCTGATCGGTGACGACGCGGGCGATCGTGCCGCTGGCGCCGCGCAGCTCCGGCCCGGCGGGGCCGGGGCCGAACGTGAAGCCGTTCCCGCTCGTCACGTTGCCGTTGGCGGTGAAGACCAGGGCGCCGGGCTCGGCCGTGCAGCCGACCGCGGTGCGAACCAGGGTCAGGACGGGAGCGTCGCCCGCGTCACGCAGGACGACCTCGACCGCGCGGGGCGGGCTCTTGGCCTGACAGGCGACGGCGACGCCGGAGACGGCGGCGGAGGCGGCCAATGTCAGGGGCAGGACGGGACGCACGGAGGGGCGGTGCGTAGCACGTTTCCGTGGTATGCGCGACGATGTCCATGGGGAAGCTCTCGCCCTACGGCCTCGTGCTCGCGCTCGCCGCGGCCTGCTCGGGCTCGGGATCGGGTGAGACGCGCGTGAAGGCGTCGGCCGACGGTGACGCGACCTCGGCCGCGGCGAGCGCG
>JAIOII010000263.1 GCA_019912685.1 Kofleriaceae bacterium | reverse complement strand
CCCTTCGCGAGCACCGCCGCCGACGCGCTGGCGCTCGCCATCACCCACGCGCGCACGGCGCACGTGGCGGCGGTGCTCGCGAAGGGGGCGGCGTGATCGGACGGCTGCGCGGCACGCTCGTGGCGCGCGACGGCACCCACGTGATCGTCGACTGCGGCGGCGTCGGGTACGAGGTGATCTGCTCGGGCTTCACGCTGGGCGCCTTGCCGGCGCTCGACGAGGAGGTCACGCTCCGCGTGTTCACCCACGCGCAGGAGAACAAGATCGCGCTCTACGGCTTCCTCACCGCGGCCGAACGTCAGCTCTTCGACCTGCTCATCACGGTGAAGAACGTCGGGCCATCGACCGCGATCGGGATCCTGTCGGGCGGCGCCGATCCGCGCGGCATCGCCGAGCTGGTCGCGCGCGAGGACACCGCCGGGCTCAACCGCATCAAGGGCGTCGGCAAGAAGACCGCGGAGATGCTGGTCGTCGAGCTGCGCGAGAAGTGCGAGCTGCTCTTGCTCTCGTGGTCGGCGAACGGCGAGCCGCGGCTCGTGGGGCTCCCGGCGGCGGCGCGCAAGGTGCAGGCGCGCCATCCGATGATCGACGAGGTGCTGGCGGCGCTCGTCGGCATGGGCTGGAAGCCGGTGCAGGCCGAGGCCGCGATCGCCGACCTCGTGGTCGGCCCGGAGATCACCCTCGAGACGCTGTTGCGCCAGGCGCTGCGGGCGATGCCGCGGTAGGAATGGCCATGGCGCGCAAGAAGCACGACGACGCAGACGCCGGCGGGGCCCGGGGTGGTGAGCCCGACGCCGGCGGCCGCGAGGTCGTGCCCGCGGAGCGCGAGGGCGAGCGCGCGTGGCAGGCGGCGCTGCGGCCCAAGACCTTCGCCGACTACATCGGCCAGAAGGACCTGATCGACAACCTGCGCATCAGCGTGCGCGCCGCGCGCGAGAACGGCTGGGCGCTCGATCACTTCCTGTTCGCCGGGCCGCCGGGCCTGGGCAAGACGACGCTCGCGCACGTGATCGCCAACGAGCTCGGCGTGAACCTGGTGGTGTCGAGCGGCCCGGCGATCGATCACAAGGGGATGCTGGCCGGCTTGCTCACGCAACTCGGCGAGCGCGACGCCCTGTTCATCGACGAGATCCACCGGCTCTCGCCGATCGTCGAGGAGAACCTCTATCCCGCGATGGAGGACTTCCGCTTCGATCTCTTCATCGGCGACGGCCCGCACGCCAAGGCGATGGCCATCCAGCTGCCGCGCTTCACGCTGCTGGGCGCGACGACGCGCATGGGCCTGCTGTCGGCGCCGCTCCTCGACCGCTTCGGCTTCCACTGGCAGCTGCGCTACTACGACCTCCCCGACATGACGGCGATCGTGCAGCGCAGCGCGCGGCTCATCGGCGTCGGCATCGATGCGGCGGGCGCGACCGAGATCGCGCGCCGCTCGCGCAGCACGCCGCGCATCGCCAACCGGCTCCTGCGCCGCGTGCGCGACTTCGCGACGGTCGAGGGCAACGGCACGATCGACGCCAGGGTCGCGTCGGGCGCGCTCGACCGGCTCGCCGTCGATCACGCCGGCCTCGACACGCTGGACCGCGGCTACCTCACGGTCGTGTGCGAGCGCTTCGACGGGGGCCCGGTCGGCGTCGAGGCGATCGCCGCGTCGCTCTCCGAGGAGCGCGGCACCCTCGAGGAGGTCGTCGAGCCCTTCCTCCTCCAGATCGGCTTCATCGCGCGCACGCCGCGCGGCCGCGTCGCCACGGCCTCCGCCTACGCCCACCTCGGCCTCACCGCCCCCGCCAAGGCCCCGAGCGGCGGCGGCCCCCAGGGCCGCCTGTTCTGACGGCCCCGACCGCCCGGCGCGTCCGGCATCCGGACGCCGTCGTCCGGCGAGGCGCCGCTCGAGGTGTTGCGCGCGGAGCCGAAGCTCGTCGCGTTGCTGCTCGAAGAGGTGCTGGGTGTCGCCGTGCCTCCGTTCGAGGGCGCCGAGACGTCGGAGGCAGACTTCAGCCAGACGCTGCCCGCAGAGTTTCGCGCGGACCTCGTCGTGATCTTGCGCGATGCCGAACACGCGCCGGTGATGGCGATCGTCGTCGAGGTCCAGCGCAAACGGGACGAGGCCAAGCGGCGGGCCTGGCCGCTGTACGTCGCGGCCCTGCATGCTCGGATGAACACACCCTGCTGTCTGCTCGTCCTGGCGGCGAACGATGGAATCGCGCGCTGGGCGTCCGCCGCGATCACGACGCTGCAGCCCTGCTCGCCGTTCCACCCACTCGTCGTCGGCCCGTCATCGGTCCCGCGCGTGTCGGCCGAGCGCGCGCACCGAGAGCCACATCTGGCCGTCCTGTCCGCGCTCGTTCACGGCGACGGCCCCGGTGGTCTCGACATCGTTCTGGCGGCGATCGACGCCGTCACTGACATGGACGAACAGCGTGGTAGGCTGTTCTTCGATCTGATCCTGGCGGCCCTGAGCGCTGCCACGAGAGCCCTCCTGGAGGCGGAGATGCAGCCTGGTAAGTACGAGTACAAGAGCGACTTCGCCCGGAAGTACTTCAACGCCGGACGCGAGGAAGGACGTGCGGAGGCGCTCCATGCGGTGAGGACCAGCTTGCTCCACCTGGCAATGCACCGTGTCCCCACCCTACGCGACGACCTGCGGCAGCGCATCGCGAGTTGCTCCGATGTGGAACGGCTGTCGGCGACGATCGTCGAGGTCGGGAGGGCAACGGACGCGACGGCGATCGAGCGACTGCTCGGCGAGCTGTAGTCGACCCCGTTGCCCCTTGGTGACGCGGCGCGCGACGCGTTAGGCTCGGGCGCCTTGCAGTTCCAGTGGCTCGACCTGACCATCCCGTTCGTGGCCGCGATCATCGGCTACGTCACGAACGTCGCCGCGGTGCGGATGATGTTCTACCCGCTCGACTTCAAGGGCGTGCCGCCGTTCCTCGGCTGGCAGGGCATCATCCCGCGCAACGCGCGCACCCTGGCGCGCAAGTCGACGAAGCTCATCACCGATCAGCTCCTGAACCTGAAGAGCCTGTTCGCGAGCTTCGACGCCAACGGCTTCGCCGGCAGCCACATGAACGGCGTGCTCGACCAGCTCACCGATCAGGTGATCGCCGAGATCGCCGAGAAGCGCGCGGGGCCGCAGTGGCAGGGCCTGCCCGACCCGGTGAAGCAGCAGGTGCGCGCGATGATCCGCGTCGAGGTGGAGAAGGTCGTCGTCGACATCCTCGCCGACATGGGCGACAACATCGAGGAGATCCTCGACATCGAGCACATCGTGGTCGAGGCCGTGACCGCCGACAAGGCGCTCATGGGCACGATGTTCCAGACCGTCGGCCACGCCGAGTTCAGCTTCATCAAGATCTCGGGGCTCTACTTCGGCTTCGCGTTCGGCCTGTTCCAGCTCCTCGCCTGGCTCCTCCACCCGTCCTGGTGGTCCTTGCCGCTCGCCGGCTTCGTCGTCGGGTACGTCACCAACTGGCTGGCGCTGAAGCTCATCTTCGAGCCGGCGCAGCCCAAGAAGGTCGGCCCGTTCGTGCTCCACGGCCTCTTCCACAAGCGGCAGCAGCAGGTCGCGCACGCGTTCGCCGAGAAGATCGCCGGCGACGTCGTCAACGTCGACAACATGCTCGTGCACATGACCAGCGGCCCCGGCGGCGAGAAGCTCATGGCGATCATCGACCGCCACATCGGCGCGATGGTCGACCGCTACAAGCACAACCCGATGGCGGCGGCCCTGGTCCCCGCCGATCAGTGGGACACGATCCGCGCCGAGCTGCTCGCGCGCATCCGCGCCGAGCTCCCCGCCCAGGGCGGCTTCCTCCACACCTTCACCAGCAAGTCGGTCGACGTCTACCAGGAGCTCTTCGAGCGCATGACCGTCCTCGACGCCGAGAGCTTCGAGGGTGTCCTCCGCCCCGCCTTCAAGCAGGACGAGTGGAAGCTGATCGTCGTCGGCGCCGCCCTCGGCATGGCCGCCGGCGGCGTCCAGGTCATGTACATGCTCGGCGACAAGGTCACCTGATCACGCTCACAGACAGTAGAGGTACGCGACGAGGTCGCGCTTCTCCTCGTCGGTGAGCTTGGTGCCGAGCACGAGGTTGAAGAACTCGACGGTGTCGTCGAGGGTCAGCAGGCGATCGTCGTGCAGGTACGGCGGCGAGTCCTTGATCCCGCGCAGCGGGAACGTCTTGACCGGTCCGCCTGCGGTCGTCATGCGGCCGTTGACGAGCGTGGGCTCGTAGAAGCGCTCGGTCTTCAGGTCGTGCATGAAGTTATCGGTGAAGATCGGCGGCGGGTGGCACTCGGCGCAGCGCGCCTTGCCGTAGAACAGCTGCTCGCCCCGGAGCTCCGCCGCCGTGGCCTTCGCGCGATCGAGGCGCATGAACACGTCGAGCTTGGGCGCCGGCGGGAAGTCGAGGATCTCCTGGAACTCGGCCATCGCGTGCACCTCGCTGCCGCGCTCGAGGAAGTTGACGCCCTTCTTCTGCGCGATGACGTGGTCACCGTCGAAGTAGGCGGCGCGCTGCTCGAACTCGGTGAAGTCCTCCACCGTGCGCAGCGCGCGCTGCGACCCGAACAGCCGCTGCTGGTTCACGCCGCGCAGGCTCGGCGTGTCGATCCGGCGCCGGAACGCCTGCGGCCGGATGTCGCCGACCAGGTGCGTGCTGGCGTTGGTGTGGCCGTTCGCGTGGCAATCGAAGCACGCCACGCCGTTGCTCGGTCGGGCGCTGCGGCGATCGTCGGTGAGGTTGAACTGCTGCTGCGGGAACTGCGAGACCAGGAGGCGCAGGCCCTCGAGCTGCTTGGGGTTCAAGATCCCGTCGTACAGCTCGAAGAAGTTCTGGCCGGTCACGAGCTTGCCCTGCGAGGTGTCCCCGAGATCCGGCCGCGTCGTGAGGAAGATCGGAGGCGGGAACTCGGGCAGGAAGTGATCGGGGATGTCGAACTCCACGTCGAACCGCTCGAGGTCCCGGTTCTCCTGGCGCTTCACCTCCTTGATGTGGAACGCCGGGAACACCATCCCGCCCTCCTCGTGCTTGGGATGCGGCAGCGGCGAGAAGCCCTTCGGCCACAGGTTCCGCTGCCGGATGTCCGCTGGCGCCATGCCGGCGAGCGCTTGCCAGCTCGTGCCCCCGTGCAGCTTGACGCGGACGCCGCCCTGCACGGGCTTGCCGCGCGACATCGTCACCCCCTTCGCGGCGCGATCCGCGAGATCGTAGCGCGTGCGCAGGAGCGCGAGCTGGCGCTTCATGACGTCGGGCTTCTCGCGAGACAGCTTCGTCATCACCGTGCCAAAGGCGATGTTGCTGTCGACCGGTGCGTAGCTCGACTCACCGCGCGGCGCGACCTTGCTGCCCGGCGCGGCCTCGACCCGCGCGAGGTCGAGGAAGCCACGCCACAGCACGATGACGAGCGCAGCGCCGAGCGCGCCTGCGGCAACGACACTCAAGATCCGTACGCCCTTGGTCACGACAGCCTCCTTGGTTCAGCCACTCACCGCGCCTGCAAGACGAGCACCGGCTCCCGCGCCGTCGTCTCGCGCGATCCGCAACCGACGGCGGGATCACGTCGTGCGCGCCAGCACGCAGGCGCAGCACGCCGTGCGCGTCGGCACGCGCCGGTCGCACGTGCGTCCGGGTCCGTCAGGGACGCGCGTAGTCGGGCAGGCGGAACTGCTTGCGATAGGCCGCTGGCGCCATGCCCGTGATGCGCTTGAACAGCCGGCGGAAGAAGGCGGCGTCCTCGTAGCCCACGCGCCAGCTGATCTCCTCGATCGGCGCGTCGGTACGTTCGAGGCGACGCTTGGCGTCCTCGATGCGGAGCCGCTGAACGTACTCGATCGGCGACAGCCCGGTCGCGCTCGTGAAGCGGCGCTTGAACGTGCGCTCGGCGAGCCTCGAGCGCGCGATCATCGCGTCGACGGGGCTGGCGACGGCGTAGTGGCGGCCGAGCCAGTCCTGCGCGCCCGCGATCTCGCCATCGCCGTGGTCGCGCGCCCCCTCGAACACGATGTACGGCGCGAGGCCGTCCTGATGCCACTGCAGCGCGAACAGCCGCGCGACCTCCTGCGCGGTCGTGGCGCCGGCGTGGCGCGCGATGAGATAGAGCACGAGATCGTGCCACGTCGCCGACGCGCCGGAGCTGATCAGCTCTTCCCGGCGTCCCGAGATGACGAGCACGCGCTCGGGGTGGATGGTCACGGCGGGATAGAGCGCCGCGAACGCGCGCGCGTAGGCGAAGTGAACGGTCGCGTCCTTGCCATCGAACAGCCCGGTCTCGGCGAGCAGGAAGACGCCCGAACAGGCCGAGCACAGGAGCGCGCCCTGCTCGTGCATGCGCGCGAGCCAGCTCACGAGCTGCGGGTAGCGGCCCTTGCGCCAGTCCCTCGCCTTCAGGAGCACGGACGGCACGATCACGATGTCGCTCGCGTCGATGTCGGCGATCGACCGCTGGACCTCGATCGGCACCCCGCTCGCGAGCCCGAGCGGCCCCGGCGCGGCCCCGACGATCTCGATGCGAAACGGCGGCGCCGTCGTGGGAGCGGCGATGCCCATCGTCGTGGCGCCGTTCATGACGTCGTAGATGCCCGCGAGCGTCGAGATCACCGCGTCGGGGATCGCGACGATGCTGACGTGTCGCGGCGCGGGTGCGGACGGGCGTACGCGGGCGCTCATGGGCGGCTCCGATCCCACCGTAACGCAGAAGTGGCACGAATGAACCGATCGCGGGCAATCCCGACTCTGTCGCCCGCCCCTGCGCGGGCGCATGGTGATCGCGGAAAGGAACACGAACATGACCGATCGCCAACTCGATCCATCGAAGCTCGAAGCCTTTGCCATGCGCGCGATCACCGATCTCACGGCCGGATATACCGGCGTGATGGTGAGCCTCGGCAGCAAGCTGGGCCTGTACAAGGCGATGGCGGGAGCCGGACCGCTCAGCGCCGGCGAGCTCGCCGCGCGCGCCAGTTGCGCCGAGCGCTACGTGCGCGAATGGCTGAACGCACAGGCGGCCGGCGGCTACGTGACGTATCACGCCGTGAGCGAGACGTACGAGCTGTCTCCCGAGCACGCGGGCGTGCTCGCCGACGAGGACAGCCCCTACTACATCCCGCACGCCTGGAACGTCCCCGCCTCGATGTGGTTCGACGAAGACAAGGCGCTCGACGCGTTCCGCACCGGGCGGGGCGTCGCGTGGGGGGATCACGATCCGCGGCTCGGCTGCGGCGTCGCGGCGTTCTACCGCAACGGCTATCGCGCGAACCTCGTGTCGCAATGGCTGCCGGCGCTCGACGGCGTCGTCGCGCAGCTCGAGGCCGGCATCGACGTGGCCGACATCGGCTGCGGTCACGGCCACTCGACGCTCCTGATGGCCGAGGCGTTCCCGAGGTCGCGCTTCCACGGCTTCGATGCGCACGCGCCGTCGATCGACGAGGCCTGGCGGCACGCCGCGGATGCCGGTCTCGATCGGCGGGTGACGTTCGGGGTCGCGCGCGCGGTCGAGGTGCCCGACCGGCGCTACGGCCTCATCTGCTTCTTCGACACGCTCCACGACATGGGCGACCCGGTCGGGGCGGCCCGCCACGCCGCCCAGGTGCTCGCTCCCGGCGGGACGGTGATGCTCGTCGAGCCCTTCGCGCACGATCGCGTCGAGGACAACCTCTCGCCGGTCGCGCAGCTGTACTACGCGGCCTCGTCGGTGATCTGCTGCGCGCACGCGATCTCCGAGGGCGGCGCGCTCGTCCTCGGAGCGCAGGCCGGAGAGGCGCGGCTCGCTGACGTGTTCCGCAAGGCCGGCTTCGCGCACTTCCGGCGCGCGGCCGAGACGCCGTTCAACCTGATCTTCGAAGCGCGGCGGTAGCCGCCGCTACCCCGGGCGCTCGCCGAAGATGGCGGTGCCGATGCGAACGAGGGTCGCGCCCTCGGCGATGGCGACGGCGAAGTCGGAGCTCATGCCCATCGAGAGGTGAGGCAGCGGCGACGCGGCGGTGGCGAGCGAGTCGCGGAGCTGGCGGAGCGCCCGGAAGGCGGGGCGGACGGTCTCGGGATCGTCGGCGGGCGGCGGCATCGTCATGAGGCCGTCGAGGCGGACGCCGTCGACGGCGCGGAGCGCGGCGACG
>JAIOII010000262.1 GCA_019912685.1 Kofleriaceae bacterium | reverse complement strand
CCTCAACGACGCGTGCCGCGAGCTCGCGCGGTTGCTCGGACGCGTGGTCGGCGCGGGCTGCGAGCTGGTCACCGATCTCGCGCCCGACGTCGCGCCGGTCCTCGCCGACCGCGGTCAGCTCGACCGCGTCGTGCTCATCCTCGTGCTCAACGCCCGGGACGCGATGCCCGGCGGTGGACGCATCACGATCGCGACGCGCCACCAGACGGTGCGTCGTCCGATCATCGACCCGCCCGCCGCCGTCGACCCCGGCGAGTACGTCGTGCTCGCCGTCTCCGATCACGGCACCGGCATCTCGCCCGAGGTGAAGTCGCGCCTGTTCGAACCCTTCTTCACGACCAAGCCCGCGGACGAGGGGACCGGGTTCGGCCTCGCGACGGTCTATGGGATCGTCCGTCAGGCGGGCGGACACATCCTCGTCGAGAGCGATCCGGGGCGTGGCACGACCTTTCGCGTCATGCTCCCGTCAGCCGTCGACGGCGTGCTTGTCCGCCCCCTGGCCCCCGCGTAGATGATGTCCGGCGGGGACGTCGAGTCGTTCGTGCGGCCGCGGGTTGGCGCACGCGGGGGACAGGATGCCGCGGGTCTGCGGCCAGAGGAAGTAGAGCTCTTCCTCGAACATGCCGAGCGACACCATGAGCTCGCAGTTGAGCTCCTCGCGCCGGGCGAGGAGCTCGTCGAACGCCTGGTCGGTGGAGATCTCGCCGGTGAGGGCGCGGTCGACGACCGGCGTGGCGTCGTCGAAGAACGCCTGCAGCGCCTGGCGCGCGCGCTCGAGCTCGTCGTTCTCGACCGGCTCGCCGCGCACCTCGACGACGCGGCTGCCGGGCTCCTGGGCGCGGGACACCTCGTCGACCACGGTCTCGAGGTCGAAGAGGACGCGTCCGACCTTGGGGCCGAGCCGCGCCGGCGTGTCGGGCGGGTAGTCGTGCCGCTGGCGCACGAACTCGTCGGGGTTCGAGCCGTACGGCTCGACCGGCAGCCGGCCGATCGCGTGATCGCGGTCCATCACCGCCGGCGTGGCGGCGACGGGAGCACGCGCGGCGCGCGACGCCGGCGACGTGGTGGAGGTTGCGGCCTCCTTCGTCGTGCCGGGCGGCCCCTCGATGGCAACGAGGAGGGCGATCGCGGCGACGGCGACGAGGCCGAAGCGGACGAGGCGAGCGCGACGCGAGGTCATCATGGCTCCTTGCACCTCCTCAGAACGGACCACCGGCGCACCTGGGATCGACGAACTGGCAGCCGATGTCGCACGACGAATCGGTCTGGTAGCTCTTCGGGCACTTGCCGAACTTCGAGTGTCCGTTGCCGTAGACGTACGCGCCGGTGTGGCACGTCCGCTCGCCCCAGCTGCACGAGTAGCCGCTCGCGCAGTGCTCCCACAGCTTGACGCCGACCTTGTCGCAGTCCGGATCGACGCCGCCGCAGCCGCAGTCGCAGTAGCCGTCGCCGAGGTCGCTCTCCTTGCACGTGTTGTCGCCGTTCGGTTGGTTCGCCCAGCCGGGCGAGGTCTGGCTCTGCGTGCACGCGTACCCGCCCGACGCCGAGCCCGCGGCGCACTGCTGGCCACCGGGGCACACCTGGTACACCGGCGACGGCGCGACGTTGCAGTCGGTGTCGTACGCGCCGCATCCGCAGTTGCACTTGCCGTCGCCCCACAGCGCGTCGTCACAGGTCCAGTTCGACGGCACCGCCGGCGTGTCGCACACGCCGGTGGGCACGCCGCCCGAGGTCTGGCCGCACGTCCCGCTCTGGCCGTTGTAGGTGCACGACGTCCCCGGGCTCATCACGATGTCGGTCGCGCACGCCGGACCCGCCTTGCCCGCGCTCGTCCAGTAGCTGCCCGTCGCGTTCTTCTCGATGTGGCAGTACTCGGTCGAGTCGCACGAGCCGAGCAGATCGCGACACACGCGCCAGCACTTCCTGGTCGTGTCGCCGCTCGACGTCGGCAGGTTGACGCAGCGGTAGCCGGCGCCGTAGTCGCTCGTGCACTGCGCGTCGGTCGAGCACGTCGCGCCGCTCTTCAGGTTGACGCCCGACAGCTCGTAGCCGTTGGTCGCGGGACAGGTCGCCGCCGTGCCGTCGCAGGTCTCGACCTTGTCGCAGTCGCCCGACGAGGCGCGGCACACCGAGCCCGCCGGCATGATCGTGCACTGCGCGGTGCAGCAGGTCCCGGTCTTGCCGTTGCCGGCGCCCTGGTCGCAGGTCTCACCGCTCTCGACCACGCCGTTGCCGCAGGTCGCGGGCGGCGTCGGGGTGCTGGCGCCGACGTCGAAGTCCTTCTTCGAGCCGCAGTGGTTCGAGAACGACCAGCCGTGGTACGTGCGCACGCTGCCGAGGTAGTTCGCGCACCAGTACGGGTGATAGCCGAAGGTCGTCGTGCCCGAGGCCTTGGTCTTGTAGTTGGCCTTCTTGGAGCCGTTCCACAGGAAGGCGGCGAAGCGCTCGCCCCACGCGGTCGAGTTGCACGCGCCGTAGCTGTATCCCGCGGAGGTGTCGCCCGACGACAGGCTGCAGTTGCCGACGGGCCAGAACCCGCACCAGCCGTAGGTGCAGAGGTAGCCGCTCTGCACGCCCCAGTCGGTGCTCTTCCACGAGACCGGTCGGCCGTTCACGTTGCCGGTCAGGAGGCCGCCGTGGAGGTTGTGGTTGCTGTTCGACGCCTGCTTGTAGGCGTTGTCCCACGCGGTCTGCGGGATGCTCTCGAGCCCTTGCTCGATCGACGCGAGGCGGTCGTCGTCCATGCCCCCGTCGCCTTCATCGAGGGCGCAGCCGGTGATGATGACCAGGAGCAGAGCGGGCATCGTGAGCGTTCGCATGCGTCCTCCTCGTGTGTGAAGGCGCACGGTGCACCCGCGGTGCCAGCTCGGTTCGGCCGGTGAACTCGCTTACATCGCTCACGCCGGAGCATCGCGATCTGATCAGGCTCGATCACTCCTGATCGAGCTCGATCGATCGTGATCACCCGCGCGCCCGCATGCCCGCGAGGCCAGGCGCGCGGGGCGCGGCGTGTGATGTGCACCGCGGAGGCTCGTGCGGAGGCACCGGCTGGCGCTGGCCATGGTCGTCGCGACGGGAGTCGCCCTGCGCCTCGCCTACCTGTGGCAGGCGTCGGGCGACCTCTTCTTCTGGCATCCGGTCATCGACGACCAGCTCAACGCCGCCGACGCGCGCTACCTGCGCGAGGAGAGCTGGCTCGGGCCGCCGGAGCCGTACTGGAAGCCGCCGCTCTACGCGTACCTCCTGGCGATCGTCGGCGACGGCTGGGGCGCGCGCCTGGCCAACGTCGGCTTCGACGCGGCGAGCTGCGTGCTGGTGTGGTCGCTCGGCGTGCGGCTCTGGTCGCCGCGCGTCGGTCTCGCCGCCGCCGCGATCGTGGCGCTCGAGGGCGCGCTCGTCTACTTCACCGGGCAGCTCGTCTCCGCCAGCCTCGTGGTCGTCCTGCACCTCGCGGCGCTGCGCGCGGCGGTGTGGGCGTGGGAT
>JAIOII010000261.1 GCA_019912685.1 Kofleriaceae bacterium | reverse complement strand
GATCCCACGGCTCAGAGCGGCCACTGCTCGGCGGGCACGAGCGCCTGGGTCCGCGCGCGCAGCTCGGCCGGCATCCGCGCGTCGAGGATCGGCGCGACCTCGGCCGGCTGGTACAGCTGCGAGACGTGCATCAGGACGAGGTTCGGCGTCACGAAGTCGCCGGCGCGCGCGAGCACCTCGTCGAGGTGGATGTGGCACCCGGCGCGTGACGCCTCGAGCGACTTCCGGTCGTCGAGGAACGTCGTCTCCATCACCAGCACCTTGCTCGCGAGCAGCGCGGGCGCGTGATCGAACACCTGCACGAGCGTGTCCGTCACGTACGCCAGCTCGGCATGCTCGCTCGCCTCGAACAGCTCGGCCGCCGTGCCCGCCTTGCGCCGCGCCGCGATCTCCGCGCCCGGCATCCCGGCGAGCTCCGGCTTCAGCTTCTGCACGCGCCGCACGACCTGGTACGCGAGCGACGGCACCGGGTGGAACGTCTTCACCGCGCGCACCCAGAAGTCGCCCTTGAGCGGCACCACGTCGCCGGGCTCGACCGGCACCGGCTGGATGTCGAGCGGCCAGCGCTGGAGCTCGGTCATCGCGCGCAGGGCGGCGAGCAGCGTCTCGAGGATCTCCGCCGGCATCACGACGCGCAGCGGCGCCTTCACGCCCTGGAGCCCGCGGATCCCGAGAAGCGTGTTCAGCGCGCCGATGTGATCGGCATGCGCGTGCGACAGGCACAGCGTGCCGACCCCTGCCGCCGAGCGCAGCGCGACCCCGCAGTCGAACGCCACGTCGAGCTCGGGCACGTGCAACGCCGTGTAGACACCGCCCAGGGAGAGTCCCCGCACGGTGTACGCCCCTGCCTTGACTGCCGTGATCACTGGAGTGCCGGCAGTATAGCGGTCTGACCGCGCCCGGCTCGTGTACCATGCCGGCCGACATGCTCTGGTACGTCCTTGCCGCGCTGGGCGCGCTGTTCCTCCTCTCCATCGCGCTGCCCGTACCTCGCCGCATGTGGGTCTTCACGCTGACCGCGTGGAAGTACATCGGCCTCTGGCTGCTCGACGTCACGCGCCTGCGCTGGATCGCGTACAAGGTCGCCGGCAAGCCGTACCGCCGCCTCGAGCGCCCGGTCCTCCTCCGCCGCTTCTGCGAGGACATGGGGCCGACCTTCATCAAGTTCGGCCAGATCATCGCGTCCTCGGCGGGCCTCTTCCCCGACCGCTACGTGAAGGAGTTCAGCAAGGTCCTCGATCGCGTGCGGCCGTTCCCCTTCGAGCAGGTGAAGCAGATCCTCGCCGAGGACCTCGGCCCCGAGCGCGCCGCACGCATCGTGAACATCGAGCCCAAGCAGCTCGCGTCGGCGTCGATCGCCCAGGTCCACACCGCCGAGCTCGCCGACGGCACGAAGATCGTCGTCAAGGTGCAGCGCCCCGGCATCCAGGAGCGCTGCGCCGCCGACATGAAGATCATGCGCTTCATGGCGATGATCGTGGCGAAGCTCCGCCGCGACGCCGAGCTCGCCAACCCCGTCGGCGTCATCGACGACTTCACCGCCACGCTCCAGGAGGAGCTCGACTTCCGCAAGGAGGCGGCCAACCTCGATCGCTTCAACGAGATCATGCGCGAGCTCGGGCACAAGAACATCCGCGCCCCGGTGCCGCACAACGACCTCACCACGCAGCGCGTGCTGGTGATGGAGCGCTTCAGCGGCGTCCGCGTCGATCAGTACGACCTGATCCGCGAGCGCGGCATCAACGGCGAGGAGAAGCTGGTCGCGGGCCTGCGTGCCTGGTTCCAGTGCGTCGTGTTCTACGGCTTCTTCCACGGCGACGTGCACGCCGGCAACCTGATGATGCTCGACGACGGCGACATCGGCTTCCTCGACTTCGGCATCGTCGGCCGCTTCGACGACCAGCAGCGCTTCCTCGTCACCGACTACATGATCGCGTTCTCGTCGGGCAACTACAAGAAGCTCGCCGAGGTGATGATCGACATGGGCGGCGCCGGGGGAGCCAAGCTCGACATGGAGGCGTTCGTGAAGGATCTCGGCGAGACGTACTCGCCGCTGCTCAAGCTCTCCTTCGGCGAGGTGAACTACGCCGACTTCCTCCCCGGCATCCAGCGCGTCGCCACGCGCCACCGCGTGAAGATGCCGAAGGAGTTCATCCTCATCACCAAGCAGCTCCTCTACTTCGATCGCTACGCCAAGGCGCTCGCGCCCAAGCTCAACGTCTTCACCGACCCGCGCCTCATCTTCTCGCTCATGGCCGACATCCAGAAGGTCCGGGCGAGCATGCCGCAGGCGCCGAAGGCGAGCTGACGGCGACGACGGAGGAGGAGATCAGAGCGTAGAAGGGTAAGGGTAAGGGTAAGGGTAAGGGTAAGGCTCGGATCCTGGCTCGGAGGTCGGCGCTCGCCACGCACCCCATCACGTCCGCGCAAGCTCGAGGTTCGCGGGTCGAGCGCGAGCGCCGGACTGGCGCTCTGGGCCTTACCCTTACCCTTACCCTTACCCTTCTACCGAAATAGCGAAGAGGCGGGTGATCGGCCCGCCTCTTCAAGTGACACAGCTGTTGTTGATGACTCGGTCCCTTTCCTGTCAGCTGCCTCTCGCGCAATCGGTCACTGCCGTTCATCCACGGACGTCAGGCTGCACCTGAGCGTCGCGCTCCGGGACAAGACCCGTCGACGTCGGTCCCGACACGGTGGTCCGGGGACCTCTGGGGCTGGGCGCAGGGACTACGGCCTGGACCCTCACACGTTAGCTCGTTGCCGTACGTGCTCCGCTCTCGCTCCGTGAACCTCCTGCCGAGTGCCGTTTCCGGGGGCGAGAGCTTCGATCGTCGCTACACACTCACCCTAGTCCTGGCCCTCGACGCTGGCAACGGAAAAAATGCTCGCGCGTGGTGCGCTTTCTAGTCGCACTTTCCTTCGGCGCAGAAGCACGCGCCGTCGCACTCGTTCCGCACCTCGCCGGTGCGGAAGAAGTGGTCGATCTGGCGACGCGACGCGGCCTGGCTGCGTGTGAGGCCGTGCATCCCGGTGTCGGGCGACGGTTCGTTGGTGAGCGGAACCGGCGGCGCGCCGCCGTCCATGATGACGAGTGCCGACCCGCCGGCGATCGGTCCGGCCATTCCGGTCATGCCGTAGGGAACGTACGGGCTCGGCTCGAGCACCGGGATCCCCATCGTGCGCGCCTGCCACTCGGTCGCGAGGTTGGGCACCTGATCGTCGCCGATCGCCATGTGCAGGAGCAGCTGGCGCGGCGCGACGCCGAGCGGGGTGCCGTCGAGGACGATGTCCGACACGCCCGAGGTCTCGGTCTGATCCCAGCGCTGCTGGAACAGGTTGATCGCGAGCACGACGTCGAAGTCGTCGGGGTACGCGCCGTGCAGGATCTGGCGGTACGTCGGCCAGTTGGTCGACCGCTCGAGCATGATGGAGTAGTTGCCGCCGCCGACGCCGACCACGCCGCGCCGGATGTTGGGCGTGTACGCGACGAACGTCGTGCCGAAGATGTGGCCCTGCGAGAGGCCGTAGTAGAAGAGCTTGGTCGGATCCGCGAGCTGCGCGCCCTGCGTGCACCCGGTCGCCGCGACGTCCTCGGCGCGACACACGAACAGGCTCGTCGCCATCACCGTCTCCATCGCGCGCGCGAGCGACACGTGGTTGGCGACGCCCTGCACGAGCACGTCGAAGATCTCGCTCGAGACGTTGAGGTCGGTCAGCGAGCGCGCGATGTTGCCGATGTCGCGCTCGCTCATGCCGCGCATGTCGGTGCCGACGGTGATGACGCACGCGGCCGCCGCGGTCTCGCGCACGGCGCCGGACGCGGCCTGCTCGCCCGAGCCGTTGAGGCCGTGGCCGTAGATCATCATGCCGACCGGCGTCTGCGAGCGATACGCGCAGTCGGGGATGATCGCGGTGAACGGCGCGTCGTACATGCCGTGCAGGACCGGCAGGCCGTTCGCGTCGAGGTCGAGCACGGTGCCGGGCGCGTAGGCGCCGTCCTGGGTCAGGAAGAGCGGCGCCTTGAAGAAGCCGTCGACGCGGCGGCGGATCTGCGCGCCGTCACCGACCGGCGCGTCGCTGTCGATGCGGTACGTCGACGGGGTCGCGTCGAGCGCGGCGAGCGCCTGATCGCGCGCGCTGCGCGGCGCGCGGCGCACGAAGTCGTCGGACGCGACGGTGAAGTCCCACGCCAGCGCGAGCTCGGCGCGCGGGAAGCCGGCGGCGTCGAGCGCGTCGAGCGCCTCGACGAGGCGCGGGCGCGCGGCCTCGAGCAGCGGGTGCGACGTCGTCGTGCCGTCGAGGATCGCCTGGAACCCCGGGCTCACCGGCAGGTCGCCGCCGGTCTTCGACTTCACCGCCCTGGTGATCGCGACGGCGTAGCGGTGGCCGCCGGTGAGGCGGGCGGCGGCGCGGATGATGATCGCCTGGCGATCGGCCTCGGCGGCGGTCATGTCGAGCTCGGCGAAGTGCGCGACCCGCTCGCCGGTCGTCATGTCGAGCAGGACGGTGGTGGCGTCGGGGCCGATCGAGTCGCCGAAGCGCGTCTGGTTGACGAGCGTCGAGCCGTCGATGCCGCCCGGGAAGATGGTCACCATCGGGGCCGCGGCGGAGAAGCCGTCGGCGCGGTTCCACGCCGCGGGATCGACGGGCGCGGCGTTGGCGTTGGTGAGGAGCGCGCCGTCGGGGATGGCGAGCTTGCGCCCGGTCGCGGTCGTCGTGTCGGCGACCTCGAAGACGCTCGACGGCCACGGCGCCGTGCAGCTGTCGATGCCGAGCGGGTTGCAGTGGCTCTCGATCGGGAACGTCGGATCGTCGTCGCTCCCGCAGGCGAGTAGGGTCGAGGAGAAAGCTAGCGCTACGACGGTTACCCTCATCGAGGGGAACGTACCGCAGGCGCTCGAAACCAGAGGGCGAAAACCGCCGCGACAGACGGTGTACTCAGCGCGCGATCGGGGTCGGCGCCGTGTCGCCGCCCGCGAGCTCGGCCGCCCTCGTGACCAGCGCCACGAGCTCCTGCCGGCGCGGGTTGTCGCCGGCCGCCGCCGCCGCCATCGCCACCGTCTCGCGCCAGGTCAGGTCGCCCTTGTGCTCCGACCTCCGCAGCATCATGCCGAAGCCGGCGAGCGCCGCGGCGAAGCGGAAGTCCCCGGACGCGTCGGCGAGCCGCGCGTGCTGCGGGCGCGCCGCGACCGCGAGCTCCTCGCCCCTGGCGTTGCCGGGGCGCTTGAACCGCACGCGCACCGTGAAGAGGTCGCCAGCCCCCGCGGCGGCCGTCAGCTCGCGGCCGGTCTGGTACGTGAGCGCGGTCGACGTCGCGTCGTCGCGCGTCGTCGCCGGCACCAGCTCGTAGAGCGCCGTCACCGTCTGGCCGACGCCGAGCTCGCCCGCGTCCTTGGTGTCGTCGCGGAAGTCCTGGTCGCGCAGGAGCCGGTTCTCGTAGCCGATGAGGCGGTACTGCGCGACGGTCGCCGGGTTGAGCTCGACCTGGATCTTCACGTCGTGCGCGAGCGTGACCAGCGTGCCCGCGGCCTCGTCGACGAGCGACTTCCTCGCCTCGTCGAGCGAGTCGATGTAGCCGTAGTTGCCGTTGCCGTGCTGGGCGAGCTTCTCCATCGTCGCGTCCTTCAGGTTGCCCATGCCGAAGCCGAGCACCGTCAGGTAGACGCCGCTCTTCCGCTTCTCCTCGACGAGGCGCACGAGCGAGCCCTGGTCGCTCGTGCCGACGTTGAAGTCGCCGTCGGTGCAGAGGATGACGCGGTTGATGCCCGCCGGATCGAAGTGCGCCTGCGCGAGCTGGTAGGCGAGCTTGATCCCGCCCTCGCCGTTGGTCGAGCCGCCGGCCGAGAGGCCGTAGAGCGCGTTCTTGATCGCGCCGCGCTCCTCGCCCGACGTCGGGTCGAGCATGATGCCGGCCGAGCCGGCGTACGCGACGATCGACACCGTGTCGCGCGGGCCGAGCTGGTCGGCGAGCAGCGCGAGCGAGTCCTGGAGCAAGGGCAGCTTGTTCGCCGCGCTCATCGAGCCCGACGTGTCGACGAGGAAGACGAGGTTGCGCGGCGGCAAGGCGTCGGTGCCGAGGCTCTTGCCCTTCACGCCGATGCGCGCGAGCAGGCGGCCGTCGTGGAACGGCGACGGCGCGATCTCGGTCGTGACGCCGAGCGGCAGGTCGCCCGCGGGCTCGGCGTAGTCGTAGCGGTAGTAGTTGATCATCTCCTCGATGCGCACGGCGTCGGCGGGCGGGAGCTGGTTCTCGCGCAGGAGGCGGCGCACGTTGGCCATCGACGCGGTGTCGACGTCGATCGAGAACGTCGAGAGCGGCGCCTGCGCGACGTCCATGAGCGGGTTGTCGGCGCGGTGCTCGTACTCCTCGGTGCCGGGCGTCACCTCGGCGGCGGCGTCGGCCATGACGTACGTCGGCGGCGGCGCCATCGACGCCGGCTCCGCGAGATACCCGCGGGGGCGCGCACCGCAGGCGGAGGTGAGGAAGGCGGCGAGGGCGGTGAGGGCGGCGACGGTGCGGGGCATGCCGCACCAACGCCGGCCTACCCCGCGCGCTTACGCCTCGAGCTTCGCCAGCGCGCGCGCGAGGTTCTCACGCGCCGCGGCATCGAGGCGCGCGTGGAACAGCTCCGAGTGGAAGATGCGAGGCGCGGCGAGGAGCGCCGCGAGGAAGCGCCGCCGGCCGGCGCGATACGCGTCGCGCGGCACGACCGCGTACTCGACCGCGATCGCGTCGTCGTACGCGTCGAAGCGCGCGGGCGGCGCGCCGAGGATCGCCATGTCGCAGTCGACGAAGTGCGCCGCGTCGCGCCCGAGGTCGCCGGCGTCGAGCGCGCCGTGGCGCGCGGTCAGCATGATGAGCGCCTCGACGCGGTCGAGGTCGAGCCCGGCGCCGCGCAGCCATGCGCCGGCGAGCCGCCGCGCGAGCGCCGCGCTCCTCACCTCGTTGTCGGGGCGCCCGGCCTCGTAGACCGCGTCGTGGCACAGGACCGCCCAGTACGCGTCGCGCGGGTGATCCCATCCGACCAGGTCGGCGACGCGCTCGTACTCGCCGACGACCTCGGCGACGTGCGCCGCCGTGTGATACGCCCGCGGCGGTCGCGCGTACGCCGCGCGCAGCGCCGCCTCACACGCCGCGGGCAGCGCGAACGGCGGCGGGCGCGTCGAGAACATGGCGCGACGGTACCAGGCGTGGCACGGGGCGGGGAGCCGCGGTAGCTTCGTCGTCCATGCCCGGTCGCGCCGCGCTCCTC
>JAIOII010000260.1 GCA_019912685.1 Kofleriaceae bacterium | reverse complement strand
GGCGATCGCCGCCGCCGAGAGCGAGGTCGCGCCGGTGGTCTCGGCGAGCTCGGGCGGAAGGCCGCGGCGCACGCTGACCGCGCGCGTGCGGCGCTCCTCGAGCGGCGCGTCGTCGAGGAACGCGTACGGGTTGGCGTTCAGGAGCTCGTGGCAGAGCGGCGACGGCTCGACGGTGTCGCGCGCCATCACCTCGATCTCGCCCTGCTCGAGCGACCGGCACAGCGCGGTCAAGCCGGCGCCGTCCATGGCCTCGACGAGGCAGTCGCGGATCGTCTCGAACACGAGCGGGTGATCGGGGATCTCGCGATCGCCCGGGATGTTCTCGAGGCACGCCTGCGCCTGCGGGAACACGACCGACAGGAGGTCCGCCGCGCGCATGCGCACGAGGTGCGGCGCCACCTTCTTGCCGCCGTGCCGCCGCGCCACGGTGAGCGCGCGCGTGACGTTCCAGCGCCAGCGCACCTCGAACATGGGCGCGTCGAGGAGCGCCTGCACGAGCACCGGCTCGGCCTGCTGCGACGGCAGGAAGCCGAACACGCTCTCGAGCGGGAAGCTGTGGGGCTGGCCGAGCGAGATGACGATGCCGTCGTCGGTCGCCGCCGCCTGCAGCTCGAAGTCGAACGAGCGGCAGAAGCGCTTGCGCAGGGCGAGGCCCCACGCCCGGTTCACGCGGCCGCCGAGCGGCGCGTGCAGGACGAGCTGCATGCCGCCGCCCTCGTCGAAGAAGCGCTCGGCGATGATGAGGTCCTTGCGCGGCAGCGCGCCCAGCGCGGCGCGGCCGGCGGCGAGGTACGCGACGAGCTGCTCGGCGGCGCCGCGGCTCATCGACGTCTCGGCGACGAGCCACGCCGCGATCGCGCCCCATGGCTCCCCGGCGACGAGGCGAAGATCGATCTCCTTGCGCAGATCCGACACCTCGTCGGACAGCTCGCGCGTGCGCGCCGGCGCCTCGCCGAACCAGAACGGGATCGACGGCGGCTGGCCGTGCGCGTCCTCGACGTACACGCGCCCGGTCTCGATGCGGTGGATCTTCCACGCGGTGTTGCCGAGGAGGAAGACGTCGCCCGCCATCGAGTCGATCGCGAAGTCCTCGTCGACCTCGCCGACGCGCGTGCCGCCCGGGTGCTCGACCACCGCGTAGTTGGCGTTGTCGGGGATGGCGCCGCCCGACGTGATCGCGAGCAGGCGCGCGCCGCGCCGCGGCTTCAGCCGGCCGCCCACGCGATCGCGGTGGAGGAGCTGGCCGATGCGCCGCCGCTCCGAGACGCCGTCGGACAGCATGCCGAGGAGCTCGTCGAAGCGCGCGCGGGTGAGCGAGGCATAGGGCCGCGCGCCGGTGAACATCTCGAAGAGCTCGTCCTCGCCGATGCCGTCCGTCCCGGCCGCCGCGCACGCCGCCACCATCTGCTGCGCGAGGATGTCGAGCGGCGCGTCGCGGAGCTGCACCTCGTCGAGGTTGCCGCGGCGCACGCCCCGCACGAGCGCCGCGCACTCGACGAGCTGGTCGCGGGTGAGCGCGAACAGGCGCCCCTTGGGCGTGAGCCCGAGCGAGTGGCCGCTGCGGCCGACCCGCTGGAGGAACGTCGCCAGCGAGCGCGGCGACCCGAGCTGGATCACGAGATCGACGGCGCCGACGTCGATGCCGAGCTCGAGCGACGCCGTCGCCACCGCGCAGCGCACGGCGCCCGACTTCAGCCGCTCCTCGGCGCGCAGGCGCAGCTCGCGCGACATCGAGCCGTGGTGCGCGGCGACCTGGTCCTCGCCGAGGCGCTGCTCGAGCTGGTGGGCCAGGCGCTCGACGAGCCGGCGCGTGTTGACGAACACGAGCGTCGTCCTGTGCTGCAGCACCAGCTCGGCGATGCGGTCGTAGATGCGGCCGAGCTGGTCGAGCGAGGCGACGGCGCCGAGCTCGTCGTCGGTGATCTCGATCGCGAGATCGACGTCGCGGCGGTGCCCGGCGTCGACGATCACCGGCGGCGGGCGGCGCGTGCCGACGAGGAGCGACGCGACGCGATCGATCGGCCGCTGCGTCGCCGACAGCCCGACCCGCACCGGCGCGCGCCCGGTCTCGGTGCGCACGAGCCGGTCGA
>JAIOII010000033.1 GCA_019912685.1 Kofleriaceae bacterium | reverse complement strand
CGGCCTTGCGGCGCTGGCTGCAATCCTCGCCGCCCAGCCGTCCTTTGGCAACCTGCTGCTCGTCGTGCTCGCGCTCGTGCGCTGACGGTCAGCGCCGCGTAGTCCGGGCGCGCGGCTTCTTCGCGTTCGCGCGCGCCGTCTTCTTGCGCGGCGCGCTCGCGGTGCGCGCGTCCGCGGCCGAGCGCGCGCGGAACCACTCGGCGATGCCCTGCATGTGCGGCTCGAAGTCGCCGGGGACGGAGATGTTGAGCGCGCCGGCCCGCTTGCCCGTGCGGTTCTCGAAGTCGTGCGGCGTGCCGCCGGGCGCGACGACGAACGCCCCCTTCGGCGCGTCGATCCACTCGCCGCCGATGAAGAAGCTCATCGTCCCTTCGAGCACGAAGAAGACGTCGTCCTCCTCGTGGCTGTGTGCGCCCGGGCCGCGCGTGTACGGCTCGAGCCACCACTCCGAGATCGAGTACTTCCCCCGTGTCTCCTGCTCGTCGGCCTTGAAGACGGCGCGCAGCGGGCCCATCTCGTACGCGCGACCCGCTCCCGGCGCCAGGACGATGGGAGGCCTCTTCGCCATGCCCTGGAATCTACACGACGATCGCGAACCCGCACGACGAGCGGAAACCCGGCGCGCGCGCCTACGACAAGGGCTGTGCGAGGAACGCGATGGTCTATCTGGGCAGCCACGACTACGGCCGCGTGCACGGCTACGCCGGGGAGTACGCGGTCACGCGCTTCCTTCACCTCTGGTTCCTGCCGATCGTGCCGCTCGACACGATGTGGGTCACGGGCGCCGAGCGTGGCGCTCCGCTCGCCTTCTCGATCCGGAGGTCGGGAAGGAGCCTTGCGGCGGCGTATCTCCGCGTCTGGGGACCGCTCGTGATGCTCGCGGCCGTCGTCGGATGGAACGACGTTGCGGCCGTGTCCGCGGCGATCGTCGGCTCGCTGATGATGTGGAGCTGGACGTGGCGATCCGTTCACGGCCGGCGCGCGCAGCAGCGGGCGTGGGTGCATCGCGCGCTCTTCGGCACGGCGTGCGATCCCGCGCGGATGTCGCCCGGCATGGCCGCCCCTCTCCGCGCGGAGGCCGAAACCCGCTTCGCCGAGCTGAGCGGAGGCAAGACGCCGACGGACATCGCGCGCCTCGGGGCGGACTCGCACGAACAGGCGTACGCCGCGTACGCGCTGCTGCGAACGTCGGCGGCGTTGCTCCGCGGCCAGGCTCGGCGCGAGGCGATCGCGACCAGCGAGCGTGTTCTGGCCGCCCCGCGAGGCGCGCGCACCGCCGGTGACGGCGGTCCCTACCGCCGCCGGGCGCGCGGCGCGACGTCTTGATTCGGCAGATGTCGGGTATGACCAAGCGGATCCCGATCACCGACCGCGAGCTGGCCCATCCGCTCAGCACCGCGAACCGGTCACGACGGTGTGCGGGGTACCCGTGCCGACCGGCGATGGCCCCGTCGACCGCAACCTGTACGTGCGCCGCTGCGCGAGCGGCGATCTTCCGCAGGACGTGCCGGCCGCCGTGGCGGAGATCCTCGCCCGGCACGCCCCCGCCGCGGAGCGGATGAACGACTTCTGCGGTCGCCTGTTCGAGGGCGACATCCACGCGGCGTATCCCGGCACGTAGTCCCGCGGTAGCGGCCGGCACTCCCGCGGCCGGTGATACCGTTGCGGCGTGAAGCCGGCCATCCGAGAGCCCGTCGAGCGCCTGGTCGGGAACGCGCCCTTCTGGGCCGCGCTCCCCGAGGCCGCGCGGCGCGACCTCGCCAGCCACGCCGTGCGCCGCCGCTTCCGTCGCGGCCAGCGCCTGCTCGGCGCCGACGATCGCACGCTGCTCACGGTCGTCGTCGGGCGCGCCGAGCTCCTCGATCACGAGGGCGACGTCATCCGCTCGATCGACGCGCCGGCGACCGTCGGCCTCTCGCTGGCGCTGGGCGCGCCCTCGTCGGCCGAGCTGCGCGCCTGCGAGAACGGGGTCCTCGTCTCGGTGCCCGGCGACGCCGTCGCCGCGACGCTGCACCGCCATCCCGACGCCGCCATCGCCGCGCTCCTGCACCTGGCCGCCGTGATCGCCGATCTGTCCGCGACGCTCGACGCCATGCGCCGCACCGGGCTCGAGGGACGCCTGCGCCAGCGTCTGCGCGAGCTCGCGC
>JAIOII010000259.1 GCA_019912685.1 Kofleriaceae bacterium | reverse complement strand
GGAGAAGGAGAAGGAGAAGGAGAAGGAGAAGGAGAAGGAGAAGGAGAAGGAGTAGGAGAAGGAGAAGGAGAAGGAGAAGGAGAAGGAGAAGGAGAAGGAGAAGGAGAAGGGCGCTCGGCAACGTCGCCGTCTACGGTGACGCTCACGTCCACGTCGCCGTCGCCGTCAACGTCCGCGTCCACCCCGACGACCACGTCGACGTCAACGATCGGGAGCGTCGTCGGCGCGCGTATCGCAGCAGCAGGCGGAATGGGAAGCCGTGGTCGGCGACGGCGACGGCGACCTCGACATGAGCGTGGCCGTGTCCTCGACGGCGACACCGACGGCGGTCGTAGTCGTGGACGTGGTCGTGGACCTGGACGGCGACGGCGACGTGGACCTGGGCGCCGCCGTTGACGCGCCTGCCGTGCCGCAGGCGTCCTCAGCAGCGCGGGCGCGGTGACGTGTCGGCCGGCTCCGAGGACGGCAGGATCTGGCGCAGGTAGAGGTACTCGTCCTCGCAGAAGTCGGCGGGGCCCTGGCCCTGGATGATCGCCCGCTCGGCGAGCGGGCGGTCGGCGCCGCCGTCCATGAGGCGGTTCGGCTCGTCGCCGAAGTTGTGGAAGCCGTCGCCGAACGGGTTGGCCAGGCCGAGGCTGTGGCCGATCTCGTGGGCCAGGGTCGTCCCGATCAAGGACCCCATCGCCCACACGGCGCAGCCGATGCGCGCGCGCCGGTCGCTCGCCGGGCAGACGGCGCCGTCGATCGCCGGCAGGCCGCCGGCGAGGTCCTTGCTCACGATGATCTCGCCGCGGTCGGGACGGAACGGATCGAAGAGATCGTCGAACAGCTGCTCGGCGCCGGGCAGCGACTCGCCGCTCGCCGGATGGAGCGAGAAGCCCATCAGCGACTCGATGAACACGCCGCCGTAGCCCGGGTAGCCGTCCTGCTGCGTGGCCGCGTTCACGCCGCCGAGGCGATCGTGCAGCCGGATGTTGTTCACGTCCTTGCCCGGCGAGTTGTCGTAGCCGAACAGGCCCTGGTTGTTGGGATCCGGCCCGTGGATCTCGACGATCGAGAACAGCGCGAAGTCGGTCGGCGGCTCGGTGCGTAGCTCGAGGTTCACCGTGCGGAACGCGTCGCGCACCACGTCGAGGACGCGCGCCCGGATCGCCTGGTCGACCGCGCGCAGGCCGAACGTGCGCAGGCTCTCGACATAGGACGGCCGGAAGTCGATGAACACGACCTGCTTCACCGGCGCGATGCCGAGCGTCACGTTGCGCGTCGGCCCCACGACCATGTCGCCCTGGTAGCGGACGATCGGCTGGATCGTCCCGGTGAACGTCCCGGTCACGGTCCGCAGGTCGATCGCCATGCCCAGCGCATCGCTCGGCGAGATGACGTAGCGCACCCGGTTGCCGGTCTCGAACTCGGGGATGAGCAGGAGGTCGACCGGCGCGCCCTGCGCCTGCCCGGTCGGCAGGAACGTCCCCACCAGCCGCACCTCGGTCGACGCGCCCGCCTCGCCGCCGACGAACCCGCCGCCGTCGATCATCACGTACTGGCCGAGGCTCGCCACCGGCGGCGTCACCTGGAACACCTCGGCGCTCACGAGGTCGTAGCTCACCGCCACCGGGGCGGCCGCGATCGTGTTGCCACCGAGGTGGCGGTTCTCGATCACCACCTGGCCCATGAACAGGCCCTCGCGGATGCCGGCGATCGCGGGCACGAAGCGGAAGCTCGCCTCGTCGCGCGAGAACGGCGCGGCCGGCTGGAGCCCGATCACCTCCTCGGTCACCGGCGTGCACGTCGTCCCGCCCGTCGCGCGGAAGCAGCCGGTCACGCGCGCGACGGTGTCGCCCTCGTTACCGCCGAGCAGCATCCCGCGCCCGGTCACCAGCACCGCGTCGTTGACGAACAGGAGGCCGCCCGTCTGCACCGACGCGATCTCCGGCGTCAGCTCGGTGGCGACGTCGAGCGAAAGCGTCAGCGCCCCGCTCGTGTACGTCTCGCCGTCGACCGCCGACACGACCTCGATCACCGCCTCGCCGCTGAACCGCGACACCTGCCCCGTCGCGCCGAGCGCGGCGACCACGTCCGCATCGACCTGCGCCGTCATGTTGTCGTAGTCGACGAACTCCGCCGGCAGCGCCACGTCGACCGACCGCCCCCCCGCCATCCCGCGCAGCCGCAGCGTGCTCGCGCCCCACTCCGCCGCCACGAACGAGTCGCCGCGGATCGCGAGCGTCGTCCCCGTGATGACGACGCCGGGCTCGACCGACGTGAGCGCGAGGGCCTCGAGCCCGACGTCCGGCGTCTCCGAGGACGCACACGCCCAGAGCCCGGCGACGGCGCCGGCGACCACGCCGAGGCGCGCCGCGATCGCGCGGGTCATTCGGGCGCCTCGATCCGGATGTCGTAGGCGTTCTGCGAGCTGTTGTAGCCCTCGATGACGACGTAGTACGTGCACAGGCTCGTACACGAGGCGGGCGCCGTGAACGTGAAGTGCTCGTTCGAGTCGGCGCCCTGACCGTTACCGAAGTCGCACGTCCCCGGCGACTGCACCGAGCAGGGCGTGAGATCGACCGAGTTGCTGTCGTAGAGGTGGATGTCGAGATCCTGGTTCGCCGCCGCCTGGGTGAAGGTCAGGTCGACGGTCAGGAGCTCGCCGGCGAGGAGCAGGACGCGGTACCAGTCGGGGTCGCCGGCGCAGATCTGGTTCCCCGTCGACGTGAAGACCGGATACGTGATCGACCGGGCCTGCGTCACGCTGTCGTCGGGCTCGCCGCCGTCGTCGGTGCACGCCATCGGGCACGCCCCGTTCTGCCGCGCGTACGTGAGCGAGTACTGGTTCTGCGTGCCGGCGCCCCACGCGTACACCCGCGCGTAGTAGGTCCCTGCCGTCAGGCACTGCATCACCATCTCGTTCGACGTCGGCCCGGTCGCCGACGCGAGCCGCACGCCCGCCGCGTCGTACAGGCCGAGGTCGAGGTCCGACACGCTCTGCCCCGCCAGGGTCAGCGTGATGGTCGCGTCCTGCGTCAGGATGATCGGGAACCAGTCCTCGTCGTCGTTCGAGCCGTCGGGGAGCGGGCACGACGTGAACATGTACGTGTCGGGATCGAGATCCGGCAAGGTCGACGCCTGGGTGCGGCTGTCGTTGTCCTCGAAGAAGTCGTCGGCGCACGTCATCGTCATCGCGCACGATCCCGACGACGGCACGCACTGGCGCGCGCTCGCGCCGTTCACCGACGTGACCGGCGACGCCGAGCACGTGTAGCCGGCGCCGCAGTCGGCGGCCGACGAGCACGACCGCAGGCAGTAGTTGCCGCCGCCGACCATCACGCAGTTGTCGTCGGCGTCGCCGCACTGCACGTCGGCCGAGCACGACGCGCACAGGCCGAGGTCGCCGCTGCCGCCCGGGTTGGTCACCACCATCTGGTGCGTGCCGGTGGCCGGGCTGCGGGTCTCGTGATCGCAGCCGCCGACCGCGTCGTCGTCGTCGTTCGCGACGATCACGTAGTAGAGCGTGCGCATCGACCCCTGCGGCAGCTGCGCCGCCGGATTGGGCACGTCGGCCGCCCACGTCCCCGACGTCATGTTGCCGCTGATGAGCAGCATCGTCACCTGCGTCATCGCGCCGAGGTCGGGCGGGACGGGCGGCGCCGTCGTCGAGTAGTAGAGGAGCGGCGGCTGGCGCAGCCCCATGTCGTCGCTGATGTCCGCGTCGATCGTCAGGTCGACGATCTGCGAGACGTTCATCGGCGTGTGGCTCACGACCGGCGGGTCGCCCGGGCAGTTCATCGGCGGCGGGCGGCGCAGGACGACGAGGTAGTTCTTGAGCGTCCTGGGATTGTCGCCGTCGTCGGCGGAGAGCGTCAGCGTGTAGCGATCCTCGGCGTCGATCTGGTCGCGGGTCGGACACCAGCGCCACGCCGCCGCGTACGGGCCGGTCTGGTCGAGCGTCGCGCCCTCGATCAGCGGCTCCTGCTGCTCGATCGTGACCGCGACCGAGTCCTGATCCTCGACGAGCACGTTGATGTCGAGGCAATCGCGCACCGCCAGGTCGAGCGTCGTGCCCGTGCCGAGCGGCTCGCGGAACACCGGCACCGTCTCGGCGCCGATCGCCGAGCGCACCTCGATCGTCACCGGCAGGGTCGCCGTGCTGTCGCCGTCCGAGGCCGTGAAGTCGAAGTGCCACACGCCGACGTCGGCCGCGACCGGACGCCAGCGGAAGGTGCCGTCGCCCGACGGCGTGCGCGTCACCGTGGCGCGGTCGCCGAGGTCGGGGACGTCGGCCGAGAAGCCGTACTCGAGCGTGTCACCATCGGGATCCGTGGCGCGCAGCTGCAGCACCAGCTCCGAACCGACCGCAACGACCTGGTCACCCACGTCCTCGAGCTCCGGCGCGCCGCCGCCCCCACAGGCTACGAGAGTAGCCAGGGCGGACACGAGCGTCGGTATCGAGAGGCGGTAGGCAGCGTGCCCGCGCATGAGATTTCCTCCAGTTGGGAATGGTATCCCAGTCCCGACACCGCCCTAAGGCAACAGTTGGGCCATCGACTGGTCCCGTGCCCGTGCCCGTGCCCGTGCCCGATCTTCTCCGATCGTGACTACCTGCACATGGCGGCCATGGCCGCGTGATCTTCCGAGATCGCGAACCGCACGAGCTCGCTGATCACCGCGTGCGTCATGCCCTGCGCCAGATCCGGCGCGCCGTGCCTGGCCAGCAGGACGCGCAGGGGCGCGGCCGCGCCGCCGGCGGCGATGAGCCCCGCCCGGTGCGACGCCAGCTCGAGGTCGCGCGCGAGCACGCGATGGTCGAACGCCGCGGTGTGGACGCCGAGCGCGTACGGCCGCAGCTCGCTCATCAAGCCCGACGGCACGAGGCGCTTCAGCCGCTGCAGCTGCGAGGCGACCTGATCGTTGTCGACCGCGAGGTACGGCAGGTCGGGCTGGAACAGGCGCAGGAGCGCGATCACCAGGACGCCGAGGTCGTCGACCGGCAGGCGCGCGGCGATCGCGAGCTGCGCGCGCGCGAGCACGAGGGCGCCGCCGGCGGCGAAGCGCACCGCGCTCAGGCGATCGGGCGTCGCCAGCTCGCTGCCGAGGACGAGCGAGATCGGGCTCGTCGGCTCGGCGATCATGGCGAACGGCTGACGCGTCGACACGTAGACGTCGATCTCGCCGAGCCCGAGGCCGTCGGCGACCTCCTGGGCCGCCGCCGCGACCGGGCTCTGCTGCGGGCGCAGGCGATCGCCGCGCGTCACGCCGTACGGCCGCAGGTCGATGCCGACGTGCTTCGCCAGGCGCTCGCCGAGCAAGCCGAAGATCTGGCGCAGCTCGGGCGACACCGAGCGCGGCCACAGGACCTCGTCGATCTCGGGACGCGTGAGCCCCGCCAGGTTGGCGGGCGGGATCGCGGGCGGATCGCCCGGATC
>JAIOII010000258.1 GCA_019912685.1 Kofleriaceae bacterium | reverse complement strand
GCGCGCGCGGGTCGCCGCCGAGCAGGCCGCCGTCAAGGACGTGCCGACGGTCAACGAGGTCGAGCTCACCGATCCCTCGAAGGCCGCGGCCGACGTCGAGGAGGACTACGTCGGCGGCGGCGACGGCTTCACCGACGTCCGCCTCAACTTCACGCTCACCAACGAGAACATCCTCGCCAAGCCGGGCGAGACCATCCCGAGCGTGCCGGGCTGGCGCTTCGGGCGCCCCAACTCGCTCGGCACGCTGTTCTTCGACAACTACGACACGCGCTTCTCGGGCTACGAGACCTTGTCGCACGCGATCATGTATCGCAACTACCGGAAGGACAACCTCGAGGTCGAGGGCGCGTTCGTCCTGCGCATCAACGAGTTCGCGGAGCGCGGGATCGATCTGTCCGACGCCGGCAGCTACATCCTCGTCTCGTGGTGGAAGGATCCGACGCGCACGGATCCCGAGCGCGTCACGCTCACGACGTTCCCGGTGTCGTCGGACCGCTTCCGCCTCGGCTACAGCTATCGCCTGTCGTGGGGCGGCAACGAGGAGTACCGCCGCAGCAAGCGCGCGATCCCGGGCTTCAAGCTCCAGTACGACACCGGCAAGGCGTACGCCTTCGTCGGCGCCAAGGGCACGGTGCTCCTCGACAGCGCGACGTCCGAGGAGGTCGCCAAGCTCGGGTTCCTGGGCGGCGGCGGCGTCGATCTCTCGGAGACGCTGCGCTTCGAGGTCAACGGCGGCTTCTTCAACCGCGGCTCGAACGAGCTCGAGGACGTGAACGACGAGGACGTCCAGCTCTACGGCGTGTCGGCCCAGCTCGCGGCGCACCACGGCATGCCGGTGGCCTCGTCGATCGACTACAAGCTCTACAAGTACGACCCCGAGCGCATCGGCCGCGTCTTCCAGAAGACGAAGTATCCGGGCGGCACGTCGTGGCTGGCGATGGCCGAGGCGACGTACCTCGGCCAGACCCTCAAGCACCCCGAGCGGCCAGGCTCGACCACGGTGCAGAGCGGCCTCGCCGGCGACGTCAACCTGCGCGTGAAGATGGACCGCATCCGCATGCGGCTCGACGTGCAGTACCGCGACCTCGCGTTCCTCCTCCACTCGGTGCCGTCGCTGCCGACCTACACGGACTTCCCGCAGGAGTACGAGATCACGCCGAACTTCTTCGCCGCCGCCGGCGTCGACCAGAACTTCGAGGATCGCCTCACGCTCGGCGTCGTCGTCGGCGTCGAGCTGCCGGCGACGCTCACCTCGCCGAGCGGCATCAACGGTGACACGACCATGGCGTCGGGCGAGTCGACCTACGTCATCCGCAACAACGGCGGCACGACGCTCATCAACGTCCTGCCCGACGGCGAGAAGGCCGCCCCGTCGTTCGCGGTGAAGGGCTCGGCCCAGCTCGACTTCGGCGAGATCTACGCCGCGCTCCTCGACGTCTACTACGTCTACGACCCGAACCAGACCCGCTACCGCCGCGGCGGGCCCGAGGAGCTCTTCGAGTACCAGTTCGGCGAGTTCAACCAGCTCGGCATGAACCTGACGTTGCAGGCGAAGTTCTAGGAGATGAGAATGGGAGGGCGAGGTGCCCTCTGTGCAAGGAAGGCCTCAGAGGGTGTGAGCGAATGGGGGCGGGCGGCCTGGCGGCCGCCCCTGCGCCGTTCAGGTGGTTGGTTGCGGGCTGCCGCCCGCTGAGCTGATGGGGCGCGGCCTACCCGGCGAGCGCGCTCAACGGGG
>JAIOII010000257.1 GCA_019912685.1 Kofleriaceae bacterium | reverse complement strand
CCCCGGACCCGCGCAACGCTCGGCGAGATCGACGTGCGCCGTGCGATCCGACGGGCCCAGCCGCGAACCCGGCAGGTGCGGGATCTTCGTGTAGAGCTTCACGACCCCTCCGTCACGCCCGCCCGCGGCTCTGCCCGGTCGTGACGCCGCCCGCGATGAGGTGCGCGAGCCGCAGCGGCTCGGGCAGGTTGCCGTGCAACGTCGTCGCCTGCAGCAGGGCCGCCGCCTCCGCGCGCGTGAGCCCGACGCGCTGGACCCACATCGGCCCGATCTGCTCGAGCGCGCCCGCCGCCTGGACGAGCTTCCACTTGCGCACCCCACCGCGCGTGCGCTCGCGCAGCGCCTCCTCGACGAGGTGGAGGCGCGGGTGCTTGCGCACCGCGACCACGACCGGCACGTCGAGCTCGCGGCTCAGCCGGTGGATGTCGACGACGTTGAACCCGGCCAGCGCGATGCCCTGCAGGAGCACCGCGCGCACGTGCTCGCGGAACTTGCCGCCGCTCACCAGCCGCACGAGCTCGTCGGTCGCGTTCACGCCGTCGCGCCGCACCTTGCCCGACAGGACGCCGTCGAGCCGCGTGCGCGAGCACACCGCACCCACGACGCGCACGTCACCGAAGTGCTCGTGCGCGAACGGGGCGTCGTCGAACCCGACGACGTTCGTGATCGGCTTGCCCACCCGCGGCTCACCATAGCGAGCCGGCGGGCGGGCGCCAACCACCTACTTCTTGGCGTCGGCCTTGGCCTTGGCGGCCTTGGCCAGGAGCTCCTCGCCGATGTTCGACGGGACCTCGGCGTACTTCGCGAACTCCATCGTGAACTCGGCCTTGCCCTGCGTCGCCGAGCGCAGCGGCGTCGAGAAGCCGAACATCTCGGCGAGCGGCACCTCGGAGTCGACGCGGGCGCCGCCGTCCTCCTCCTGCGAGCCGATGACGATGCCGCGGCGCTGCATGATGA
This sequence comes from Kofleriaceae bacterium, assembly GCA_019912685.1. Lineage (GTDB taxonomy): Bacteria > Myxococcota_A > Polyangia > Haliangiales > Haliangiaceae > UBA2376. The sequence goes on along the minus strand of JAIOII010000257.1, from coordinate 5,447 downwards.
GCGACAGCATGTTGCCCGAGAACTCGGACGGGCCCTCGATCGACACCTTCATGATCGGCTCGAGGATGCGGGGCTTGGCGCGCGGGAAGAAGTCGCGGAACGCGCCGCGGGCCGCCTCCTGGAACGCGATGTCGCTCGAGTCGACCGCGTGCGACTGACCGTCGTTGATGGTCACGCGCACCCCGACGACCGGCACGCCCAGGCGCGGGCTCTTCGCGATCATCGACTTGAAGCCCTTCTCGCAGGCCGGGATGAACTCGCGCGGGATCGCGCCGCCGCGGATCTCGTCGGCGAACTCGAACTCGCCGTCGAACGGCTCGGCGAAGCCGGCCACGCGGCCGTACTGGCCCGAGCCACCGGTCTGCTTCTTGTGCGTGTAGTTGAACTCGGTCTTGGCGCCGATCGTCTCGCGGTACGCGACCTGCGGCGGGCTGGTGACCACCTCGGCCTTGTACTCGCGCTTCATGCGCTCGATGTAGACGTCGAGGTGCAGCTCGCCCATGCCGGCGATGATGGTCTCGTTCGACTCCGCGTCGACCCAGCACTGGAACGTGGGGTCTTCCTTGGTGAAGCGGTTGAGCGCCTTCGACATGTTGATCTCGGCGCCCGAGTCCTTGGCCTTGATCGCGACCGAGATGACCGGCTTGGGCACGAACATCGACGTCATCGCGAGGTTCACGGTGCCGTCGGTGAAGGTGTCACCCGAGTTGCAGTCGATGCCGAAGAGCGCGCAGATGTCGCCGGCGCCGGAGTCGGTGATGTCTTCCTTGTCGTCCGAGTGCATGCGCACCAGGCGGCCGACCTTCACCTTCTTGCCGTTGCGGGTGTTGACGATGAAGTCGTCCTTCTTCAGGTGACCCTGGTAGATGCGGACGTAGGTGAGCTGACCGTAGCGGCCGTCCTCGAGCTTGAACGCGAGGAGGACGAGCGGCTTCTTGGGATCGCTCTCGAGGACCTGCGGCGCCTCTTCCTTGTCGAGGTCGAGGGCGACGTTCTCGACCTCGCGCGGGTCGGGCAGGTAGTACGAGACGCCGTCGAGGAGGAGCTGCACGCCCTTGTTGCCGAGGGCCGAGCCCATCATCACCGGCGTGCACTTGAGGGCGATGGTCGAGTCACGGAGGCACTTGCGGATGACCTCGGGGGTGACCTTGTCCTCCAGCATCGCCTCGGTCATCTCGTCGTTGACCATCGAGAGCTGGTCGAGCATCTGCTCGCGCAGCTTGTCGGCCTCGTCCTTGAGCTCGGGCGGGATCGCCGAGTGCTCGATCTGGTTGCCGTTGTCGCCGTAGAAGCGGATCGCCTGCATCTCGATCAGATCGACCACGCCCTCGAGCTTGTCCTCGAGGCCGATCGGCATCTGGATCATGACCGGGTGCAGCTTGAGCTTGTCGCGGAGCTGATCGCGCACGCGATACGGGTTCGCGCCCGAGCGGTCGAGCTTGTTGACGAACGCGATGCGCGGCACCTTGTAGCGGCGCATCTGGCGGTCGACGGTGTAGCTCTGGCTCTGCACGCCGGCGACGCCGCACAGCACCATGATGGCGCCGTCGAGGACGCGCAGCGCGCGCTCGACCTCGACCGTGAAGTCGACGTGTCCCGGGGTGTCGATGATGTTGATGTGGTGCGGCTTGAGGCCGACCTTGGGCGTCGAGCCGCCCCAGGTGCACGAGGTCGCGGCGCTCTGGATGGTGATGCCGCGCTCGCGCTCGAGCTCCATCGAGTCCATCTTGGCGCCCACGCCGTCCTTGCCCTTCACCTCGTGGATCGCGTGGATCCGCTTGGTGTAGAAGAGGATGCGCTCGGTCAGCGTGGTCTTGCCGCTGTCGATGTGGGCCGAGATGCCGATGTTCCGGACTTTCGAGAGGTCGGTCAGCACAGTAACTCCTGGGCGCGTAAAGGCGCGGGATGACTACCGTGCCTGGCGCCCCGGGTCAAGAGTCCGTATCAGGCCTGCACGTACCTGATTTCATTCGGTTCGCCGCCGACGGGTCTGCTACCTTTGGTCTTCGTGGCGTGCCTCGACGACAACACCGCGGTCGATTTCGCCGCCGGGAACCTCGCGCGCGCCATGACGACGAAGGTCGAGGCGCACCTCGCCTCGTGCAAGGAGTGCCGCACCCTCGTGCGGCTGCTCGCGCCCGCGCCCGGTGATCAGGACTCGGACGTGGTGACCTGGCCACGTGCGATCGCCCGTGGCAAGCGCCATCACGCCGCCGCGCTCTCGCCGACCGAGCCGCGCGGCAGCGAGCCGCGCCGTCCGCTCGAGCCGGTGGTCGCCATCGGCGACACGATCGATCGCTACGTCGTCCTCCGCCGCGTCGGCGCCGGCGGCATGGGCGTCGTCTACGCCGCCTACGATCCGCAGCTCGACCGCAAGGTCGCGCTCAAGCTCCTGCGCACCGGCATCGGGCTCGGCGAGGGCGAGGCCAAGGCGCGCCTCGTGCGCGAGGCGCAGGCGATCGCCCAGCTCAGTCACCCGAACGTCGTCGCCGTCTACGACGTCGGCAACACGCGCGAGGGCGACGTCTACGTCGCGATGGAGTTCGTCGAGGGCGACACGCTCACGCAGTGGCTCCACCGCTGGGAGCGGCCGTGGCGCGACACGCTCGACGTCTTCCGCGAGGCGGGGCGCGGGCTCTCCGCCGCGCACAGCTCCGGCCTCCTCCATCGCGACTTCAAGCCCGACAACGTGCTCGTCGGCTCCGACGGCCGCGTGCGCGTCACCGACTTCGGGCTCGCGCGCTCGCTCGTCACCGGGCACACCGACGACAGCGTGCGCTTCGCGCTCTCCGCCACCGGCAACCCGCTGCGCGTGACGCTCACGGCGACCGGCGCCGTCATGGGCACGCCGCGCTACATGGCGCCCGAGCAGCTGCGCGGCGAGGACGTGTCGGCGGCCGCCGACCAGTTCAGCTTCTGCGTCGCCCTGTACGAGGCGCTCTACGGCGTGCACCCGATCGCCGGCGACACCGCGGTGAAGATGGTCGAGGAGAACGCGCGCGCGCAGCCGCCGCCCCTGGACGCGAGCGCCCCGGCGTGGCTGTGGCCGGTGCTCGCGCGCGGCCTCGATCCCCAGCCGCAGAAGCGCTTCCCGTCGATGGCGGCGCTGCTCGTCGAGCTCGCGCCGCCGCTGCCGTCGCCGAAACGCCGGACGTACATCGCCATGGCCGGCGCGGCCGCGCTCGTGCTGGGCGGGGCCGCGGCGGCGACGGTGCTGGCGCCCAAGCCGGAGATCGACGGCAAGAAGATCGCGATCCTCGAGCAGCAGGTGATCGAGCTGCAGAACGCGCTCGCCGACGCCGAGCGCGATCGCAACATCCTGATCGCGCGCGTCGAGGAGGCGCAGGGCGATCGCGAAAAGATTGCGCGCCTGGTCGACGAGCTGGTGGTGAAGACCCAGCGCATCCAGGAGCTCGAGACCGAGCTGCAGACGATCGCCAAGAAGCTGCCGCGGCCGCTGCCGCCGCCGCCGAAGCCGCGGCTCCGCGACGACGGCGGCGTGTCGCAGAAGCTCATCGGCGACGGCGTGAACCTCCAGCTCGAGCGCTTCGCCGGCTGCATGCGCGAGTGGGACGAGCGCTCGCCCGGCACGGCCGCGACGGTCGTGATCGGCTTCGCGATCGACCCCGAAGGCCACGTCCGCGACGCGTCGACGACCGGCCTCGACGACCGCATCGTGCCGCAATGCCTGGCGACGGCGGTGTCGGCCATCAAATTCCCGATCTCCCAGCGCGTGACCCGCGTGAACGTCGAGGTGAAGTACATCGAGGGCCAAACGCGCGTGGCGACGAGCCGTCTGGGCACCGAGGATGCACCGCCTCGGATCGACGACTGACTGCCACCCCCGGTCAGTGACGTATCCCATTCACGGCGGGTACGGATCTGTAGTATTCGGCGCCTATGACTCGTCTTGCGGTCGTCCTGTTACTGGTGCTCGTCCCCAGCGTCGCCTCGGCCGAAGCGCCGTGGCTCGCCGAGCCGGACACGTACGATGACCCCGCGGGCCTGCCCTCGGGCGGCGACAAGGGCTACATCCGGGCGCCCTCGTCCGCCTTCGTGTCGACGCCGCACGGCGGCCTCGTCTCCGACATCATCTACGTCAACCGCTGCACCGGCTGTCCGGGCGCGGGCTGCAACTGCGTCTTCACCAAGTCCTCGATCAACGACGCGACGTCGAACCAGACGTACATCGGCGGCGTCCAGGTCGGCCAGCAGATGACGGTCGCGGAGTTCTCGCACCCGCAGGAGGTGTGGGACGAGCTGATGCAGTGCCTGCGCGACGTGTACTCGCCGTACGACGTCATGATCACCGACGTCGATCCGGGCCAGGTGCCGCACCACGAGGCGGTCGCCGCGGGCCGCGGCAGCGACCTGATGCTCACGGGCGTCCTCGGCGTGGCCCCGATCGACCCCAGCCAGTGCGAGCCCAAGAACAACGTCGTCTCGTTCTCGTTCGCCAACGCCCACGGCCCGGTCGCCGGCCTCTCGACCGCCGAGCACCTGTGCTGGACGGTCGCGCAGGAGAGCGCGCACGCGTTCGGGCTCGACCACGCGCTCGACTGCAGCGACCCGCTCACCTACCTGTTCACCACGTCGAGCGGCGACGGCTGCGGCATCCGCTACTTCCGCAACAAGCTCATCGACTGCGGCGAGGACGTGGCGCGCCCGTGCGTGTGCGGCGGCACCAAGCAGAACTCCCACGCCAAGCTGCTCGCCGTGCACGGCATGGGCACGGTCCCGCCGCCGCCCACCGTCGACCTCACCACGCCCACGAACGGCGCCTCCGTGCAGGCCGGCTTCAGCGTGATCGCGAACGTCGTCGATCCGCGCGGCGTCGGCCGCGTCGAGGTGCTCCTCAACGGCTACAAGTGGGCCGAGGTCGAGGGCGTCACCAACCGCACCTCGTACCTCGTGCCGACGCCGGCCGACGTGCCCGACGGCGTCATCGACATCGAGGTGCGCGGCTGCAACGACCTGAACGCGTGCGCGAGCGACACCACGCGCGTGACCAAGGGCGCGCCGTGCGCGTCCGCCGACAGCTGCGCCGCGGGGCAGCGCTGCGACGGCGAGGGCCGCTGCCTCTGGGATCCGCCCGCCGGCCAGCTCGGCGACGATTGCACGTTCGCGCAGTTCTGCGTGTCGGGCGTGTGCGCCGACATCGGCGGCGGCACGATGGCGTGCACCGAGAGCTGCTTTGGTGGCCCGAACGATCAGTGTCCGGAGGGCTACGCCTGCACGGGCGGCACGGGTCAGATGGGCGTCTGCGCGGTGCCTCCCGACGAGGGCGGCTGCTGCTCGGTCGGCGGCGAGACCAACCGCATGGCCCTCGCGGTCAACCTCGGCCTCGGCGCGATCGTCGGCCTCTTCGCGATCCGCCGTCGGCGCCGGAGCCGCTGATGCGCGGGGCGAGGCTGTTCGCGGCCGCAGCGCTCGCGGCGCTGGCCGGC
>JAIOII010000256.1 GCA_019912685.1 Kofleriaceae bacterium | reverse complement strand
AGCTCGAGCGCGGCCCGGCGGCGGCGGCGGAGGAGGCGAGCGAGTCGCCGCGGCTGCTCATCGTCGACGACGACTTCGCGACGCGGCACCTGCTCGTGAAGGAGATCGAGCCGCGCGGCTACAAGGTCGACACGGCGGCGTCGGGCATCGACGCGATGGACATGCTGCGCAAGGGTGCGCCCGACGTCGTCATCGCCGACATCCTCCTGCCCGGGGTCGACGGCTTCCGCCTGTGCCGCGCGATCAAGCGGACGAAGCGGCTCGCCGGCGTGGGCGTCATCTTGATGTCGGCGGTGATCGACTCCGGGCGCGTGACCGCCGAGGTGCTCGAGAAGTACGGCGCCGACGGCTACGCCGCGAAGCCGCTCGACACCGCGCGCCTCCTGCGCATCGTGCGCGAGCTCGTCGGGCGGCGGCGGACGCGGACGCGGACCGACGACGACTCGGCCTTCGACGCGGCGATCGCGCGCTACCAGGCGGGGGACGTGAACGGCGCGATCGAGATGCTGCGCGGCAGCATCTCGCTGGACCCGGCGGCGGCGAAGGTGCGCTTCGCGCTCGCCAACCTCCTGCAGAAGGAGTCGCGCCTCGAGGAGGCGATCGACGAGTACGAGTCGGTCGTCGAGCTCGAGCCGCGGTACTTCCCGGCGCTGACGCGGCTCGCGTACCTCTACTACAAGAAGGGGCACACGCTGCGCGCGGTCGAGACGTGGCGGCGCGCGCTGCCGCACTGCGAGGATCCGGCGCTCAAGCGCAACATCGAGCTCTTCGTGCGCAAGCTCGCGCAGGAGTCACTCGCGGCGCGCTAGGACGCGCTAGGATGATGACGGGGGGAAGTATGTCCGATCACAGCCAGCTGTTCGCGGCCGCGCGTCGCGCCATCCTCGACGGAGCCGGGACGTCGACCGGGGAGGCGCGCCAGCGCGCCTACGACGGCGACGGCGCGCCCGGCGCGGTCGCCGCGTACGTCCGCAAGGTGACGGAGTCCGCGTACAAGATCACCGACGAGGACGTGGCGGCGCTGCGGGCCGAGGGGCTCGACGACGATCAGATCTTCGAGCTGACCGTGGCGGCGGCGATGGGGCAGGCGTCCCGGCAGTACGACGCGGCGGTGGCGGCGCTCGACGCGGCGGTGGCGGCGCCGGTGAAGGAAGGTGCCGCGTGAGGCTCCCCGAGATCGAGAAGGGGCGTGGCCTCGGCAACAAGGCGCTGTTCGCGATGATCCGCGTCATGAGCGGGCACCGCACGCCCGACGTGGTGCGCACGCTGCGCTTCCAGCGGCACCTGTTCGGGGCGCCGATGAACGAGGTGTTCCAGGCCGTGATGCGCGGGCCGTCGGAGTGGACGGTCGGCGAGCGCGAGCTGTTCGCGGCGTGGGTGTCGAAGAAGAACGAGTGCGAGTTTTGAACGAACGCCCACGGCGCGGTCGCGTCGAAGGTGCTCGGAGACGACAAGGTCGAGGCGGCGCTCGCCGACCCCGAGACCACGGATCTGCCGGTGAAGGTGAAGGCGATGATGCGCCTGCTCACCAGGGTGACGAAGGAGCACGGCGCGCTGACGGCGGACGACGTCGCGCCGGTGCTGGCGGCGGGCGTGTCGCGCGACGGCGTGCTCGAGGCGCTCGCCGTCGGGTGGGCGTTCAACGTCATCACGCGGCTGGCGGACGCGTTCGAGTTCGAGGTCGGGTCGCGCGCGTTCTTCGACGCGGGCGCGAAGATGCTGCTCACGCGCGGCTACAAGTAGCCGCCCGCGATCAGAAGTCGCGGAGCTCGTCCTCGTCGTCGTCGCCCTCGCGCTCGGCGTCGCGGGGCACGGGGTGGATGTGGATGTCGTCGATCCGCCACTCGTCGTCCTCGCGGCGGAGGACGATGCGGAAGCGCACGCCGTTCTCGTCCCAGCGCAGCTCGGCGCGCTCGTTGCCGATCTCCTCGAGCTTGCCGTCGACCTTGCGATCGAGGCCGGCGAGGAAGCCGCCGACCTGGCGCGCGAGGCCCTCGCGGCGGCGCATGGTGAGCGTGCGCAGGATGCCATCGAGGTCGTTGCGGCGGAGCGCGTCGGCGAACATGCGGATCGCGTCGCGCGGCCTGGCGGCGCGGACGCGCGAGACGAGGGCGGCCTCGAGGCGCCAGCGCCGGTCCTCGCGCTCGAGCGCGACCGACTTGCCGTCGGGGTACGTGACGATCGCGCGCTCGCCGACGTCGGGCTGGCCGGCGAGCTCGGCGGCGAGGAGCTTGGCCTGCCACGCGCGCTCCGCCTCGGTCGCCTTCCACTGCACGGCGAACTCCTCGTAGCTGACCTTCTTCCGGGTCTCCTTCGCGAGGAGCGCGTAGGCGGCGCGCGGGTCGTCGGCCTGGAGCGCGTCGACGAGGGCGGCGACGCCTTCCTGCGCGGGCGGCGCCTTGCCGATCGCCGGGCCGCAGCCGGCGGAGGTGGCGGCGACGAGCGCGAGGAGCACGATCGGAAGGCGCATCCGGTGCCCGTGAACATAGCGCGCGCGGGCGCCGAAAAAACAGCCGCCGGGGCGGGATGCCCCGGCGGCCCTCCGCGTCGCGTGGCCGTCCGTCATGATCTGCTACGCGGAGTGACGGAGAGCGGTATTGCGACCGCGGTGCCAGCTACCGAAGCGCGCGGAATGGTTGCGAAGGGGGCGGGATCGGCCATGCCGCTCGTGAACCGCCGTTGACGCGGGTGAGTGTGAAAGCAGGCGACCCTACGCGGCGGGGCCGTTGGTCAGGTGAATGTCCGTGTCGTGGACCGAGTCGGACTTGTGCGGGTAGTCGACCGTGTAGTGGAGCCCGCGTGACTCCTTGCGCCGGCGCGCGCTCTCGATGATGAGGTGCGCGACGAGCGCGAGGTTGCGCAGCTCGATCACGTCCGAGGTGATCTTGAAGTTCCAGTAGTACTCGCGGATCTCCTCGCGGAGGAGCTCGATGCGGCGGCGCGCGCGATCGATGCGCTTGTCCGAGCGCACGATGCCGACGTAGGACCACATGAAGCGGCGGATCTCGTCCCAGTTGAGGGCGACGACGATCGCGTCGTTGGAGTCGGTGGCCTCGCCCGACTGCCACGGGATGACGGTGGTCGGGCGGAGCGCGGCGGCGGTGCGGACGTGCGCGGCGGCGCGGCGCGCGTACACCATGCCCTCGAGCAGCGAGTTCGAGGCGAGGCGGCACGCGCCGTGGAGGCCGGTCATCGAGCACTCGCCGATCGCGTAGAGGTTCTTGATCGTCGTCTGGCCGTGCTCGTCGGTCTTCACGCCGCCGCACATGTAGTGAGCGGCGGGGACGACCGGGATCGGCTGCCGGGTGATGTCGATGCCGAGCTCGAGGCAGCGCTCGCCGATGTTGGGGAAGCGGTGCTTCACGAAGTCCGGCGGCAGGTGCGTCATGTCGAGGAAGACGGAGTCGGCGCCGGACTTCTTGAGCTCGTTGTCGATGGCGCGGGCGACGACGTCGCGCGGGCCGAGCTCGGCGCGCTCGTGGTAGCCGTCCATGAAGCGCTCGCCGGTGGCGAGGCGGAGCTTGCCGCCCTCGCCGCGCAGCGCCTCGGAGATGAGGAACGACTTGGCGTGCGGGTGGTAGAGGACGGTCGGGTGGAACTGGACGAACTCGAGGTTCGAGACGACGGCGCCGATGCGGTAGGCCATGGCGATGCCGTCGCCGGTCGCGACGTCGGGGTTCGAGGTGTAGACGTAGACCTTGCCGGCGCCGCCGGTGGCGAGGACGGTCGCGCGCGAGACGACGGTCTTCACGAGGCCGGAGGCGCGGTCGAGGACGTAGGCGCCGAAGCAGGCGGCGTCGCCGCCGTACTTCGCCATCGAGAGGAGGTCGACGGCGATGTGATCCTCGAGGATCGTGATGTTGGGGTTGGCGCGGACGGCGGCGACGAGCGCGCGCTGGATCTCGCGGCCGCTGATGTCCTCGTGGTGGACGACGCGGCGGCGGCTGTGGCCGCCCTCGCGGGTGAGATCGAGGTGGCCGTCGGGGGCGCGGTCGAGGTGCGTGCCGAGGGCGAGGAGCTTCTCGACGGCGGCCGGGCCCTCGGCGACGACGCCCTCGACGACGGCGCGATCGCAGAGGCCGTCCCCGACGGTGAGCGTGTCGGCGACGTGCTGCTCGAAGGAGTCGTCGGAGGCGAGCACGGCGGCGACGCCGCCCTGCGCCCAGTTGGTGTTGGTGTCGGAGATCGCCTTCTTGGTGACGATCGTGACCTTGCCGTGGGTGGCGGCGTCGATCGCGAAGGAGAGGCCGGCGATGCCCGAGCCCAGGACGAGGTAATCGGTCTCGACGAGGTCCGAGGCGGACGCGGCCATGGGATGGGCGCACCATAACGCCGAACGGGTGGGCGGATCCGGGGCGTGCTAGCATTTCGGCCGCATGCGCATGGCTCGTACGGCTCGATGGGCGGCCCTGGCGCTCGCGCTCGCGGCGGGGGTGGGCGTGGGGGCGGCGGCCGCGGACATCTACACGTACACGGACGCGGACGGGGTCGTGCACTTCACCAACATCAAGCCGAAGGGGAAGGGCGCGAAGGGGTGGAAGAAGATCCTGGTGGAGAGCCCGGACAAGGGGACGAAGGCGTCGGCGGATCGCGGCGGGTGCGCGCGGTGCGACGTGGTGCCGGCGCGGGACCGGGCGCCGGACCGGTACCGGCGGTACGACGCGCACATCCTGGAGGCGGCGGAGCTGTACCGGCTGCCGGTGCCGCTCATCCGGGCGGTGATCCACGTGGAGAGCGACTACGATCCGCGGGTGGTGTCGTCGGCGGGGGCGCGCGGGCTGATGCAGCTGATGCCGGCGGTCGAGAAGGACATGCGGGTCGGCAACGTGTTCGATCCGCGGGAGAACATCCTCGGTGGGGCGCGGCTGCTGCGGGTGCTCGCGAACAAGTACGAAGGCGATCTGGTGCTGACGATCGCGGCGTATCACGCGGGGCCCGGGTCGCTGGCGAAGTACGGCAACCAGGTGCCGCCGTACACGAACACGCGCAAGTACCTGCGCATGGTGCTCGACCGCTACTATCAGTACAAGGCGGCCGCCGAGCGTGGGGCGCACTAGGCGGCGCGCCACCGCGGTCGTGGCGGTGTGCGCGGTGGTGGCTGGCACCGCCGGCGGGCTCGGATGCAAGGGCGAGGGCGGCGGGCGAGGGGCGCAGGTCGGGACGCTGACGATCACGGTGACGGATGGCACCGGCGGCGCGCCGGTTGCGGCGCGCGTGCTGTTGTGGGACGGCGACGAGCCGGTGCGGTGGGGGACGAACGAGCTCTACGGCGGCGTGCGCCAGGCGAAGGGCGCGTGCGAGCCGGCGCCGGGCGTGCTCGGTACCTGGCACGGGCTGGTGCTGGCGAACGGGCAGGGCACGATCCCGGTGGGCGCGGCGGCGGGCGGGTGCCAGCCGCTGCCGCCCGGGCGATACGGCGTGTGGGCGTGGCGCGGGTT
>JAIOII010000255.1 GCA_019912685.1 Kofleriaceae bacterium | reverse complement strand
GGCCGATCGCGCTCGGCATGCGCTGGGGCGACGTGGTCGCCGCGATCGGCGCGCCGCCGTCGGACCCGATCGTGCTCGTGCGCCTCGGTCACGCGTCGTGGCCGGCGCTCGGCCTCGAGGCGCTCGTCACGTCTCCCGACGAGGCGACGCTCACCGACGACGCCCTCGTCATCGGCGCCGGCGCCACCACCGCCGCCGACCTCGACGGGCCCGTGCTCCCCGGCGATCCCCGCGCCGGGATCGAGACCACGCTCGGTCCGCCGCCCGAGCAGTACGCGGGCCGCGTCTACTACCCGATCGGGCTCGCGATCGAGTACGACGAGAACGGCCGCGCCCGCCGCGTCGGCGTGGTCGCGCCGTACACGCTGGCGCCCGAGCCACCACCCATGCGCCCGGCGAGCGACCTGCCATGAGCCACCGCCTCCTCCTCGCGTCCGTCCTCGCGCTCGCGCTCGTCTCGGCTCCGGCCCGCGGGCCCGCGACCGCGTCGATCGTCGTCGACGGCCGCACGCTGCCCGTCGTCGACATGCACCTCCACGCCGGCGACTACGCCACGATGGCGCCGACCGGCAAGGCGTTCATCGCCGCCAACCTGCCGCCCGCCTTCGCCCTCTACGCGCCGGAGCTGTTCGACCGCCTGAACGATCCGTACGCGCCGCACGTCGGCATCGCGGCGCAGACCGAGCTCGCGGGCGTCGACCACGCCGTGCTCTACGCGGTCTACACGCAGCACACGACCGGGTACTTCACGAACGAGGCGCTCGAGGCCGCGCTGCTCGACGCGCGCAACGCGACCGACGGCGACGCGCCGTGGGCCTTCGGCTTCGCCAGCATCGACTTCGACGGCTGGGACACCGACGTCGCCGGCGAGCGGCTCGAGGCGCTGCGCAGCTACTTCGTCGCGCACCCGCAGCTGTTCAAGGGCATCAAGCTCGCGCACGCGCACCAGCAGGTCCCGTTCACCGACCCCGCGTACCAGGGCGTGTACCAGGTCGCGGCCGAGGTCGGCGTGCCCGTCCTCCTCCACACCGGCTTCTCGCCGTTCCCGGGCGCGGCGACCGATCCGGCGTACTACGACCCACTCGGCCTCGAAGCGGTGATCACGACCTTCGACGGCGAGCACGGCGCCGGGCGCGTCGAGTTCGTGCTGTCGCACGTCGGTCAGGGCGACGCGCGCGCCGTGGCCCACGCGCTCGACCTCGCCGCCGCGCACGACAACGTGTGGCTCGAGCTCTCCGCGCTCGGCCGGCCGCTCGCGGTCGGGCTCGACGGCGAGCCGGTCACCTCGACCGAGCCGCAGTACCCGTACGTGATCGCGCAGATCCGCGCGCGTGGCCTCATCGCGCGCACGCTGTTCGCCACCGACGGCCCGCAGTTCTCCGGCGCGGTCCGCACGTACCTCCAGCGCATCGTCGCCGGCATGCAGGACGCCGGCTACACCACCGACGAGATCGCCGCCGTGCTCGCCGGAAACGTCTCGCGTCTCTGTGGCATGGATGTCGCACCCTCCTCGCCCGAGGAGTGATCGACATGGCAACCATCAACACGCGAAAGCTCGCCGTCGTCACCGGCGCGTCCAGTGGCATCGGCTTCCATCTCGCGCAGGAGTGCGCGCGGAACGGATTCGACCTCATCATCTGCGCCGAGGACGACGCGATCCACGGCGCCGCCACCGAGCTCGTCGCCGACGGGACGCTGGTCGAGCCGGTGCAGGCGGATCTGTCGACGCCCGAGGGCGTGGAGCGCCTCGTCACCGCGGTGAAGGCGAGCCTCCGCCCGGTCGACGCGATCCTGCTCAACGCGGGCATCGGCGCCGCCGGGCGGTTCCTCGAGACCTCGATCGTCGACGATCTGCGGCAGATCTCGCTCAACTGCGCCGCCGTCGTCTACCTGGCGAAGATGCTCGTCCCCGACATGGTCGCGCGCAAGCAAGGTCGCGTGCTGATCACGGCGTCGATCGCGAGCACGACGCCGGTGCCGTACAACGCGGTCTACGGCGCGACCAAGGCGTTCGATCTCTCGTTCGCCGAGGCGCTGCGCTACGAGCTGAAGGACACGGGCGTCACCGTCACCGCGCTCCAGCCGGGGCCGACCGACACCGCATTCTTCGCGCGCGCGCGCATGGAGGACACGAAGGTCGCGACCGACAAGAAGGACGACCCCGCCGACGTCGCCGCCGCCGGCTTCGCGGCGATGATGAAGGGCGAGGACTCGGTGATCGCCGCGTCCCTGAAGACCAAGCTCATGGGCGCCGCCAACGAGGTCCTGCCCGAGACGACGAAGGCCGGCATCCAGGCCCGCTATCACGAGCCCGGCTCCGGCAAGCGCGACTAAGACGCTCGAAGATCGACGAACGTGGGGTGCCGTTCCAGCCCGCTCACGCAGGCTGCCACCCATGCGGGAAGCTCGCCGTAGATCTTCCGCAGCTGACCTTCGAACGTTCGGGCGCAGAGGGTCGCATCGGCGTCATCGATCGAGTTGTCGTAGATGTACGTGCGATCGGCGATCTCGATCGCAGCGGACAGATTGGACATCGACCGGGCGTATCGCGACACGATCTTCTCGATCGGCACGGAGTGACCGCCCGCCATGACGCGACCGGCGACGCGAGCGGCGTTGATGCGCGGGTCGCTCGTCGAGACATAGAAGACACGGATGAAGTAGCCCGTCTCGCGGGCGCGCAAGAGGAACTCGACCTTGTCGTCGGCGGAGAACACCGTCTCGAATGCGATGCCCGCTCCACCGGCGAGAAGCTCCTCGCGGCGCGCAGTGGTCCAGATCGCGGCTTGCCGCACGGCCTCGGGCGAGTTCCAGTCGCCGAACCGATCACGCGCGATCTCGTCCGGGTTCAGGTACTCGACCCCCTCACTCCAACGATCCTGCTTGAGCCGCTGCGTGAGCGTCGTCTTGCCCGCGCCGTTCGGCCCGGCAATGACCAGCAGGACCGGCCTCATCGCGCCGTTGCGGCTCCTCTGAGTCGCTGGACGCGCTCGAGGACGGCCTTGCGCCGCTCGGCGATCGCAGCCTCCAGGCGCTGGAGCGCGTCGGCATGTTGCCGCGCGACATCGGCGAACGCGCGCTTCGAGAGCGTCTGGAGCTGCTCGTCGGTGGGCTCGAAGTCCGGGTCAGCGAGATTGACGCGGTTCGGGTCCATGAGCCGAGCGTAGCACGGCCCGCGGGCGGGCGTCCGCGACTGATCAGACGCGCGGGCCGGCGGCGCGGATCTCGTCGGTCGCCTGCGTCTCGTACTTCTTGAAGTTGTCGCGGAAGAGCGTCGCGACCTTCCTGGCCTGCGCGTCGTACGCCGCCTTGTCGGCCCACGTGTTGCGCGGCACCAGGATCTCCGTCGGCACGCCCGGGCACTCGGTCGGCACCGCGACGCCGAAGACGGGATCCTCGACGGTCTTCACCTTCTCGAGCGCGCCCGAGTGGATCGCGTCGATGATCGCGCGCGTGAACTTGAGCTTCATGCGGGCGCCGACGCCGTGGCCGCCGCCGCTCCAGCCGGTGTTGACCAGCCAGGTCTGCGCGCCGTGCTTGCGCAGCTTGTCGGCGAGCAGCTCGGCGTACTTGGTCGGGTGCCACACGAGGAACGGGCCGCCGAAGCACGCCGAGAACGTGGCCTCGGGGTCCTTCACGCCGACCTCGGTGCCGGCGACCTTGGCGGTGTAGCCGCTGATGAAGTGGTACATCGCCTGGGCCGGGGTCAGCTTGGCGACCGGCGGCAGGACGCCGAACGCGTCGCAGGTCAGGAAGATGACGTTCTTCGGGTGACCGCCGACCGCCGGGATCTTGGCGTTGGGGATCACGTCGAGCGGGTACGAGCCGCGCGTGTTCTGCGTGATCGACACGTCGGTGTAGTCGACGACGCGCGTGAACGGGTCGAACACGACGTTCTCGAGCACGGCGCCGTAGCCGAGCGCGTTCCAGATGTCGGGCTCCTGCTCCTTCGACAGGTCGATCACCTTCGCGTAGCAGCCGCCCTCGATGTTGAAGACGCCCTCGTCGCTCCAGCAGTGCTCGTCGTCGCCGATGAGGAGGCGCTTGGGATCGGCCGACAAGGTCGTCTTGCCGGTGCCCGAGAGCCCGAACAGCACCGACGTGTCGCTGCCGTCGCGCGCCTGCGTCGCCGAGCAGTGCATCGACAGGACGCCGCGCTTGGGCATCAGGTAGTTCATGATCGTGAAGACGCCCTTCTTCATCTCGCCCGCGTACTCGGTGCCGAGGATCACGAACTCGCGCTTGCCGAACGACAGGTCGATCGACGTCGACGACGTCATGCCCGCCGTGTGCTTGTTGGCCGGGAAGCCACCCGCGTTGAAGATGACGTAGTCGGGCGAGCCGAAGTCGGCGAGCTCCTCCGCGGTCGGGCGGATGAGCATGTTGTGCATGAACAGCGCGTGGTACGCGCGCGCGCAGATCACGCGGATCTTCAGCCGGTAGCTCGGATCCCACCCGCCGTACCCGTCGACGACGTACAGCCGCTCGCGCGTGTTGAGGTAGTCGATCGCACGCTCGCGGTTGATGTCGAAGCTGTGCGGATCGAGCTTGATGTTCACGTTGCCCCACCACACGTCGTCGCGCACCTCGGGCTCGTCGACGACGCGCTTGTCGGTGGGGCTCCGGCCCGTCTTCTTGCCCGAGAGCGCGATGAGCGCGCCCGTCGACGAGATCGTCGAACCCTTCTCGTGTCGCAGCGCCGCTTCGTACAGGAACGCCGGCGTGGCGTTGCGATGGACTTCGGGGACGAGGATTCCGTGCGGCTCGAGCGAGAATTTCGACATGAGGGTGACAAGGCTTATACAACAGCCGAAGCCGACCGGCAGCGGAAACCAATCTCCGGAAAGGTGAAGTATCGCGGCATGTTGACGCGGCGCACGGAGATCTGGACGGCGGCGATCCTGGCGGTCGGGCTCGGTATTTTCGTCGCCTACGGCTGGCCGGGGCTCATGACGATCGACTCGTGCGACCAGCTCGCCGAGGCCCGCGCCGGGGTCTACTCCGACGCGCATCCGCCCGCGATGGCTGCGATCTGGCGCCAGGTGGACAGGGTTCACGCCGGCCCGCTCGGGATGCTCCTCCTCCAGGACGCCGTGTTCCTGGCCGGTACGTTCCTCGTCCTGCGCCGCGTGATGAGGCCTCCTCGCGCGGCGATCGTCGCCTCGCTCGTCCTCCTTTCGCCGCCCGTGGCGCCGACCCTGATCGTGGTCTGGAAGGACTGCCTCATGGCCGGGTTCCTCCTGCTCGGCGCCGGGCTCCTGCTCGACGAGCGGCGGCGCTGGCGCATCGCCGGGCTCGGCGCGCTCGTCGTCGCGACCGCGGTCCGCTACAACGCGCCGGCGGCGACCTTGCCGCTCGTGGTGCTGCTCTTCACGCTGTCGCCGGCGCCGGCGCCGGCGCCGGCGCTGCGCCGCTACGCCGTCGCCTTCGGGGCATGGGTGGCGGTGACGGCGCTCGCGTTCGGGTGCAACCGCGCGATCACCGATCGCTCCGTCGACTACTGGACCTCGTCGACGGCGGTCGGCGACATCGCCGGCACGCTCGCCCACGTCGACCGCCCGATCCCCGACGACGAATTGCGCGCGCTCCTCGCCGGCGCCCCGCTCGCCGTGCACGACGACATCCACGCCCGGATGCGCACGCTCTACCGCCCGTGGAACTTCTATCACCTCGTCGCGCCCGGCCCGTCGCGCGTCTTCGACCTGCCGCTCGATGGCACGTCGCCGCCGGCGCACCGGCGCGCGATGCGCGACGCGTGGCAGCGCGTGATCGTCCGCTATCCCGGCGCTTACCTCGAGCACCGCTGGCGCGTGTTCGCCGAGGTGCTCGGCGTCACGCGCCGCGTGCCGTTCGGCGCCGCCATCCGCCACGGCGATCAGCCGGTCGCGCACATGCGGCAGCTCGGCCTCGACCCCGCGGACTCGTGGGGCGCGCAGCGCACGCTCCACCGGAAGATCGTGTGGCTGACGTTCAAGACGCGGATCCTGCGGCCCTACCTCTACGTGGTGCTCGCGCTCCTCCTCCTGCCGCTGTGCCGCGGCGGCCGCGACGCCTTCGCGCTCCTGGTGAGCGGGCTGGTGATGCAGGCCTCGCTCTTCCCGACGGCGCAGACCCCGGACCTGCGCTACTCGCACTGGCTCATGGTGTGTGCGGTGCTGGCGGCGATCGTTCTGTTCGCCCGCCGTGTGGTATGGAGACGCGCTCATGCGCGGCCGTAGCTCGACCCCGGTGATCGCGTTCGTCGCGATGCTGGCCGCGTGGTGGGTGATGTACGCGCTCGTCGCGTGGTGGACGCCGTTCCAGGGCGAGGACTGGGGCGTCCTGGGCTGGCTCGAGCGCAACGATCCCGTCGAGCTCGGCGACGTGCTCACGACGCTCTATCGCGAGCCGACGACCGGCGACATCGGCCACCTGATCGGCGTCGCGCTGCCGTCGGTGCACGCGGTGCTGGCGCCGACCGTCATCATCCTCTTCGTCGTCGGCCTGTTCGCGTTCGCGTTCGCGCGCCGCCCCGATCCGCGCTCGTGGGACGACCTGTGGAAGCTCGCGTTCCTGCACGCCCTGGTCTGGCTCGGCGCCGCGCGCGTGGGCGTCATCTTCGGGCACCGGCCGCACGTGGCGCACTTCGTCTACGGCCTCTGCGCCGCGCTCTGGGTGCTCGCGGCCTTCCGCGCCGCCGGGCCGTCGCCGCGGAGCGGGCCGTGGCTCGCCGTCGGCATGGGCGCGCTCGCGCTCCTCGGCGGCGCGTCGAACCATCACGTGGCGGGGGCGGCGATCGCGTACATCGTCGTCACCATCGTGCGCCGCCGGCGGCGCGGCGAGCCGGTGCCGGCGTGGATGTGGGCGTCGCTGGCGTCGATGACGATCGGCCTCGCGCTCCTCTTCACCAACCCGCACCCGTACTTCGCGGCGATCGGGCGGCGCGGCCTGGCGACGACGTTCGGGCAGATCCTCTACTTCCTCAACGAGGCGGGCGAGACCGTGGCGCTGGCCTCGCTCGTCGCATTCGCGACGCTGGTGAAGAGCCGCTGGCGCGGCACGCCGATGCCCGTGCCGACGCTCCCCGAGCTGGCGTGGATGACGATCTGCTTCTTCGGCGGCTTCGCGATCATGGCGCTCGCCGTGTTCGGCCCGCGCTGGGGCGAGCCGTCGATGTTCGCGCCCTCGATCCTGTTCACCGCCGGCGGCGTGGTCGCGCTCGTCCGGCTGGCGGACGACCTCTGGGTGAAGCGCGCGATGCTCGCGCTCACGGTCGTGGTCCACGTCATCGTCGCGGTCCACTTCCTCCCCGCGTACCACGAGGCGCATCGCTACGGCGAGCTCCGCATGCAGCAGCTCGCGGCGCCGCCGCCGGGCGGCGTCGCGACCGTGACGCCGTACCCGCAGGTGGGCATCGGCTTCTGGTTCCTCGGCGAGGATCTCGGCTGGTCGGCCGCGCGCGAGATGGCCGCGGTCGAGGTGTTCGATCTCGACGAGATCGTGTTCGACCGCGAGACCGGTGCCTACGAGCCGAGCACGAGCCTGGCGATGCACGTCGAGGTCGACTTCGAGCCGCAACCCTCGCCGGCGGAGGTGAAGCGCGCCGTCGGCCGCCGCGTGTCGCGCAGCCTGCTCGTCGCGCGCGGCCAGTTCCGCCGCACGCTCGTCGAGCTCGGCAAGAAGTACCACCTGAACGGCGGCTCGCTCGTCGTCGACAACCTCGACTGGCCCGAGCGCCGCGGTCGCCCGGTCTACGCCGCTCGCTTCGTCCCCGGCACCGGCATGGTCGTGCCCAAGGCGTACTGGCTCCAGCCCGACTACCTCCAGCGCATGCGCTTCCGCGTCAACTGGCGCTCGGTGAGCACCAAGGGCGACCCCGCGCGCCGCGAGCTCTACGTCATCGGCATGGGCGAGGTCCTGCCCGCCGAGCGCGGCTCGCGCTACGTCTACTTCGTCCCGCGCTGGGCCGGCACCTACGTCCTCGTCGCGTGCAACCCCGACGACTGCTACGTCGTCGAGAGCGCCTGGGCGCGCTACTGACCGCCGCGAGGATCCGGGGCCAGGGTGTCAGCCTCGATGTCGCGCGCCAGCTCGAGTCGGTAGATCCGTCCGCCGACGGCGGTGACGTACAGCTCGCCGTATCCGTCGACGCCGAAGCTCGTGATCTGGCCCGCCAGGATGCCGTCGAGCTCGTGGCGCTGCTGCTCGAGGACGGCGCCGGCTTCGACGACGATGGCGTTCACCACGCCGTTGCAGAAGTCGCTGTACAGGTAGCGCCCGACCATGTCCGGCATGCACCCGCCCCGGTAGACATGGCCGCCGATCGCGGCGCACGCGCGCTCGACGCGGCGATCGATGGCGACGAGCGGCGGCCGGAGCTCGACGGGATCGCCGCATGCGCCTGGACCACCGCCGCCGATCGGCGCCACCCAGCAGTCCGGCCCCTCGTTCACCGACCATCCGAAGTTGGCGCCGGCCTGGCCGGCGGGCACGTGGTTGATCTCCTCGAACGTGTTCTGCCCGACGTCGCCGATGTACAGGTCGCCGGTGCGCGGGTCGACGGAGATCCGCCACGGGTTGCGCAGTCCCCACGCGTACATCTCGGGCGCGCCGCCGCCGCCAGCCCACGGATTGTCGGGCGGGATCCCGTAGGGCGTGCCGTTCTCGAGGTCGAGGCGGAGCACCTTTGCCATCAAGCTGTCGCGGCTCTGCCCGGCGCCGAACACGTCGGCCGGCACCGCGTGGCTGCCGTCGCCGAGCGAGACGTACAGATAACCGTCGGGCCCGAACACGACGGAGCCGCCGTTGTGGATGTTCACTTCCCGGTCGAGGTGGAGGAGCTCGCGCTCGCTCGCCGTCGCCACGTTTGCGCTCGGGTCGGCGACCAGCTCGGCGACGACGTTGTCGCCGTCGGGCTCGGCGGTGTAGTGGACGACGAAGCGGCCGTTGCTCGCGAAGTCGGGGTGGAACGCGAGGCCGAGGAGCCCCTGCTCGGGGCCGACGGCGATCACGTGGTCGGAGAGATCGAGGTACGGCGCGGCCAGGAGCTCGCCGTCGACGATCACCCGGACCCGGCCCAGCTGCTCGACGACGAACAGGCGTGGATCGCCGTTCGGAGCCGCCAGCCCCACCGGTCGGTCCAGACCTCCCGTCACGAGCGTGAGCGCGAGCTCGGTGCCGCGGCGGGGGGCGCAGTACGGCGCGATCTGCGGCGTGCCGGCGGCGTAGTTGCTGCTGCACGCCGCGCCGAGCACGATGACGCTGGCCACCCCGATCGAGACCGACCTCACGCCACCGATTCTACGTACCGCCGCCGCGCAGCGAGGATCTACGGTGCGGGTGCCAGACGTTGCCACCGGCCGAGCAGGTGCAGCCCGGTCCGGGCGACGGTGACGCCGTGCAGGGTCATGCCCGGATCGAGCTCGAGCGCCTCGAGGCGCCGGCGATCGAACTTCGACGGGTGGATGTGCGCCCGGCTGTAGCCGTCGCGGCGCGCGATCCACTCGAGCACCGTGCGCTCGAGGATCGGCAGCGGCGACCAGCGGCCGTAGTTGGGCGTCGTGAGCGCCAGCTCGCCGCCGACGGCGACGCGCTTCGCGAGCGCCCGCGCCCAGGGCTCGGGATCGGGGAGATGCTCGATGACTTCCTTCGCGACCACGACGTCGAAGTCGCCGCTCATCTCGCCTTCTCGTGGCAGCTCGAGCGGTCCCGGGCACACCGCCAGGCGCGCCGCCATCTCCGGTCGCCGCCGCCGACACTCCTCGATCGCGCGCGCGTCGAGGTCGCAGCCGAAGTAGATCGCGCCCGGCGGTCCACCGGGAACGAACGGCTCGAGCCCGCATCCCACCACGAGCACGCGCGGCGTCGGCCCGTGGTCGCGGACCGCGTCCGCGAGTCCGCGCTGGAGCTCGCGATGGTAGATCGTCCACGGGAACCGGTCGCGCCGGTCGTGGTTGACGAAGTACGGGGCCTCGCGCTCGGTCATTTCGCGCGCGCCAGGAGCAGGTATTCGCCGGCGCGATCGTCGTCGGGAATCTGATCGGCGACCGCCGTGATCAGCCGGCGCACGATGTCCGCGCTGAACGGACGCAGCCCCGGCGCCAGCACCCAGCGTCCGGTCACCTTCTTGGTGACGAAGCCGATCACGCTGGGCAGGAGCAGCATGTCGAACGCCCAGGACGTCGAGCGCCGGACGAGCGGGCGCACCTCGTCGGTGACGAAGCCAGCCTCGTCGAGGCGCGCGCGCCACCAGTCGTCCTCGTGCAGGTGGACGTGGAAGAAGATCTTGTCGAGCGCGTCGCCGTACGCGCGGGCGATCGCGTGGAGCCCCAGCTTCGCGAGGGCGGCGGGGATCGCGAGGTGGCGGCTCCAGTCGGGCGTCGGGACGATCAGGACGAAGGGCGCGCCCGGCTGCATCGACCGGCGGATGTTCGCGAGCGCGGCCGGCAGGTCGGGCACGTGCTCGAGCGAGCAGTTCGCGATCGCGCTCTTGAAGAAGCCGGTGGGCAAGTCGACGTCGCACACCGAGCCGACGATCAGCGTGCGATAGGACTGGCTCGCCTGTGCGCGCCGGACCTCGTTGGGGTTGATGTCGATGCCCCAGACCTGCCGGCCCGGGTACGCGAGGCGGGCGAAGAGGCCGTCGCCACAGCCGACATCGAGGATGGGCTCGGGCAGGTCGATGTTGCGGACCGCGGAGAGTCGGACGGTCTCGCGGAGCGCCAGCGCCGCCGGCGTGAAGGCGTAGTAGGCCGCGAAGTCTTCGACCGGAACCGGCCATTCAGAGGACATGACCCGGCACGCTAGGGCAGGGCGGACCGCGGCGCAATCACCGCGAAGCGGCAATCTCGCTCGGGGGCGCGTCCGGCGGTGGCCGGAGAAAAGGGCGCGCGGGGTGGAGCGTGTCGTAGCGCACGAAGGTGAGCCAGATTCCGATCGTGGGGACGATCGCGTGGATCGTGATGTCGCGGTCGCCGCGATCGGCGAACGTCGCGTCGACCTGGTGGTCGGTCACGATCGCCTGCTCGCCTTCGATCTCGAGCCGGACCACGTTGCCGTAACCGCCCGCCCAGTACCGTCCCGCCAGGTGGCGCGACATCCGGATCCGCACCTCGATCGGACCGGTGACCCGCGCAGCCGGCCGCATGTAGATCGCCGGCGTCGTGAACGGCCAGAGCGGCTGATGGTCGTTGAGGATCGTGCCGACGGTGTCGAGCACCGTCACCAGGTTCCAGCACCGGTACTCGCCCGCCAGGGGCCGGTACGCGCAGCGCTTCCAGGCGCCCGCGTTCGAGCTGCGCGCCTCGACGATCGCCTGCGCTCGCACACCGGAGCCGACCTCGAGCGCGCTGACCGGGCGGCGCACGACCGAGGCTCCCCAGACGACGAGCGCGAGCGCGACCACGGCGGTCACGACCAGCGTGATCGTGCGGCGGCGATCCATCAGCGCCCGCCGGACGCGCGCCATCCGACGCAGGATGCGACGGCGTGGTCCGCGGAAGGACCAGCCGGCGATGATCGCGATCGCCGCGAGGAGGGCGAGCACGGAGATCCCGCGGCCCTTCCCGTCCGACGGCAAGGGTCCGTCGCACGTGAACACGGTCTTGCCCGGCGGGATCCATGCGGCGGCCACGTGCATGTGACCCTCCGGCGTCGCCGGATACGCGTAGACCGGCAGGCGTTGGTCGCCTGCGCGGGCGCGCCACCGCGGGTAGAAGCCCGTACCCAGCGCAACGAGCGCCGGCTGGTCCGTCCCGGTGAGCTCCACCTCGACCGCACGATCGTCGAGGCGCGTGACGGTGACGCGCCCGGCGCCGCGCTCGACGCGCGCGAACTGGCCGTCCCATGCCGGGAGCTCGCGGACGTAGAAGTTCCCCAGCTTGCGGTCGGTGCCGACGATGCCGGGCATGCCGGCGTCCGCGGGGCCGCCGGCGCTGATCACCCATCGCACGTTGAAGCGGCGCAGGCTCGCGAGCGAGAGATCCTCGATGCGCTCGCGTCCGACGACCACCGGGATCGGGTTCATGTGGAACATCGGGATCCCGGTCTCGGCCACGATGTGCAGGTACCAGGCGCCCTGGTCGGGAACGACGGCGCGCGCGAACTGCGATGCGCCCATCGCCGCGCGCTCGGCGCGCAGGTACGCGAGCAGCGGCTCGCGGTCGGCCGTGAAGTCCGGCGCGGCGGCGCGCGCGTTCGCGATCGCGCGCTCCTGGACCGACGTGCCGAGCGCCAGCGTCGCTCGCAGGCCGAAGGCGCAGAGCACCCCGAGAACGGCGCCCGCCACCATGACGGCTCGCCGGTCGGCGCCGCGCCACGCGGCGACGCTGGCGCGCAGGAGCAGCGCGATGAGATACGCGGCGGCGACGAAGACGAACGGCCGCGAGAGCTGGAAGAAGCGCTCGGCGCCGAGCCGGGCCACGGTCTGCCCGGGCGCGAGGTCGAGGCCGGTGTAGGGCGCCTCGCAGAGTCCGAGCAGCATCAGCATCCCGGTCGCCGCGACGAACACGGGTACGACGCGCCGCGACCAGAGGCCGAACGCGATCCCGAGGAAGCCCGCGTAGGCCACGAGCGCGTAGTCCGTCTGCGGCACCGGCGAGCGGAGGCGTTCGGCCAGCCATCGCCCCGGCTCGGCGAGCGGCGAGCTGAAGTGCTGCCCGTACATGAGCATGCGCTCGCCCAGCGGCATCCAGACCAGCGCCGCGAGCGCGAGCCCCAGGCCGAGATGGAAGAGGGCGGCGAGGGCGCGGCGCGGTGGCGCATCGTTCGCGAGGAGCGCGACCGCCACGAGCGCGACGCACATGATCGCGATCACCAGGAGGCTCGCCGGATGCGCCGCCGCGGCGAGGCCCGCGTAGATCCAGATCGCGACGGAGCGCGAGAGCCGCGGCTCGCGCACGGCGTCGACGACCTGGATGGCGGCGAGCAGGCAGAAGAGCTGGCCGACCGCGCTGTGGAAGAGCGCCCACTGGAGCAGCCCCATGACGCCGCCGCTCGAGATGTGCCCGGTGTCGACGAGGCAGAGGATCCCGACGAGCGCGGCGATCGGCGCCGGCGCGAGGCGAAGCGCGAGGCGGGTGACGCACAGCGCGAGCAGCACGTGCACCCCCACCGCGACGGCCATCATCAGCGTCATCAGGTTGTCGGTCATGCCCGTCGCGATCGCGATGCCGCCGGTGAGCAGGTAGCCGAACGCCGGATAGGTCTCGAGCGGGGCGTCGCCGGTGGAGACGCGGTGATTCCACGTCGGCACGTCGCCGCTCTCGAGCCCGGGCAGGATGCCGGTGAGGACGGCGCGCTGGGGCCCCCAGTCGCCCCACAGCCAGCCGAGCTTCGAGGCGAACACGGCGCGGAAGACGACGAACGCCACGACGACGACCGCGCCCATCGCGATCCACGCAGCAACGCGCGGCGTCGGCCGTCGCAGCCGCTCGGGCAGCGAGGGCCAGCCCGCCACCGCGAGCACGCCCGCTCCGCCGGCGAGGATCATCACGCCGAGGGCGCCGGCCGCCACGCCGGGGAATGCCACGGCCGCGATCGCCGCGCCCACGAGCAGCACGAACCACGGACGATCGAGGAGCCAGTCCACCACGCGCTGCATCGGCGGAGCGGACACTACACCAGGTACGCGCGACGCTCAGCGCCAGTAGACGCCGGACAGCCAGCACTCGGTCGGGTTGCACGCCATGCCCATGTAGAGGCCGCGGCACCAGGGAACGTAGGGCAGGCGGACGCCGCGCCACTCGCGCTCGGTCTCGACCTGCTTCGTCTGCCCGCACGCGCGCACGTACGCGTCGGTGAGGCCGGGCGGCACGGTGCCGGCGAGCGCGAGGAAGTAGAGGCGCATGTCGCTGTCGGGCAGGACGAAGGTGTCGATGTACATCGCCTCGCCGTTCTCCCAGCGCATGCCGATGAGCGGCCGGCCGCGGCGCTCCGGAAGATCGAGGCCCTCGACATAGCTGGTGATCGAGACGAGGCGGTGTCCGGGGATGCGCTGGAGCTGCGGCAGGATGCGCTGCACGAGCTGGATGACGCGGTCGGGGTACGCCGAGACGTACGAGAGCGGCATCTTCACGTGCGACCACACCTCCTCGTTCGACATCGGCGGGTCCATGACGAACTCGATCCGCGACGAGAACTCGGCGGCGGGCTCGCCCTTCACCGGACGCGTGAACTCGATCCCGGCGATGCCGTAGACCTCGCGCGCGACGTACTCGCGCAAGGAGGCGTAGTCGAAGTCGTCGCCGAGGAACCAGAGGTTGCGCTGGAACTGCGTGTACGGTGGCACGAGCGCCACCTGGTCGCGCGGCGTGCGCTCGAGGATGCGCTCGCGCTCGGCGCCCTCGGCGTGCGCGCGGATGTAGACGACGAGGCCCCACGTCGCGTGGGCGGCGACCGCGAATCCGGCGATCGCGACGACGGTGCGGCGCACCGCGCGGACATCGAAGATCTGGTGGAGCAGCACGAGGCCGGCCATGGCGAAGAACACCGCCGGCGCGAAGAAGAGGCGCTCGCTCGCGGTCGGCGACGCGAACAAGGTCACGATGATCGCGCCCGCGCACAGGATGTAGCCGGCGGCGAGATAGGTGATGCGTCGGTCCGGCGACGGCGGCGCACTGCCCGCGCGGGCCGATGACGCGAGCGCGACGAACGCGCCGACGAGCACGAGGAAGACGGCCAGCTGCGCAGCCCACAGGAAGTCGATGATGATCTCGAAGAGGCCGTTGGGGCCGCGATCGCGGATGTGGTCGGTCGGTCCGAGCTTCGACGCGACGGCGCCGTACCGCTTCTTCTGGCCGGGCGCGAAGAACAGCATCGGGTACCCGATCGCGATGCCGGCAAGACCCGTGACCATCCAGGCATGGACGCGGCGGTGATGGCGCCAGTAGAGGAACGTCATCACGCCGGCGGCGACGGCGATCGTCGGTCCCGTGTGCTCGTTGCCCATGCCGGCGATCCAGCCGGCGGCGAACATGAGCGGCATCCACCACCACCGGCGGCCGAGCTCGGGCGCCCGATCGACGGCGAACCGGTACGGCACCAGGAACGCGAGCGAGAAGGCGAGGGCGTAGAGGTAGTTGGTGCAGAACGGGCGATAGGCGAAGAGCACGCCGGGGATCGGCGCAGCGAGCCAGATGAGCGCGAGCTGGAGGAGCAGGAGCTGCAGATCGCGCAGGCTCGGTCGCGGCCAGCGGCCCAGCGCGATCGCGAAGCACACCCACAGGAAGCCGAGGATCACCGTGGGCGTGAGGACGACGTTGATGATCCGCGGCCCGTTGGTGATGAGGAGGAAGTTCTCCCCGAGCCGCGGGTTGTAGTTGAAGTAGTTGTAGACGCCGTAGTCGAGCACCGAGCCCGGCGAGAGGCCGTGCTTCTTGATGTAGGCGAGCTGGTACCAGTCATCGAGCAGGACCGGCGTGAGCCACGCGAGCACGGCGAGGTACGTCCACAGGAGCGCACACCCGGCCCAGAAGATCAGGCGCTCGCGGCCGGCGTTCATGCCGTGGAGCCTCGACGCCGCGCGAGCTCGGTGGCGACACGGGTGGTGCCCGCGAAGCCGACGCCGACGACGCACGCGATCATCCAGTGCGAGTAGCGAAAGTCCGGTGACGGAGCGAGGAAGAAGTACGTCAGCTCGTAGGCGAGACCGCTCGCCAGGAGCGCGACGGCGAGAGCCTGCCGTCGCCAGATCGCGACGCCCAGGAGCACCCAGCCGAGCCAGAAGTACCAGTACACGCGGAAGAGCGGACCGTTCCTGCGTTCGGTGAAGAACTCGCCGAGCAGGCGCTGGTAGGACGAGTGGCTGTGGTTGTGACCGACGCCCACGGCCTGCTCCGGCGACTCCGCGAAGAACCACCACACCGGCGACCAGGGCTCCTCCTTCGAGATGCCGAGCACCTCGTTGAACACGCGCCGGCGGTGATACCAGTACGCGCCCGGATCGTCGGTCACGACGTCGATCCATGCGCGCCGGATCGCCAGGCGCTGCGTCTTGGTCGTGGGATAGTCCCAGATGCGACCGTCGCCGTGCGAGAGCCACC
This sequence comes from Kofleriaceae bacterium, assembly GCA_019912685.1. GTDB lineage: Bacteria > Myxococcota_A > Polyangia > Haliangiales > Haliangiaceae > UBA2376. The sequence goes on along the minus strand of JAIOII010000255.1, from coordinate 5,838 downwards.
ACCACGTCCGCGGCTGGTAGGCCAGCTTGGTGCGACGGTGGATGTCCTCGGTGACCACGAGCCCGGTGTCGCGCAGGAGGTGCTGCATCTCCGCGTCGCTCCGCGGCGCGCTGTAGCGCGTCGTGCCGGCGACGTCGAGCAGTGCGAGGCTCCCGTACCAGGGATACTCACGCTTCTTGGTGAGCGCGCTGTTGACCGCCATGGCACCGATACCGACGGCCAGCGACGCGAGCACGCCGATCGCGACCCGGAGGAGGCGCGAGCGCGACGACGACGTCCACACGATGAAGATCGCGAGCGGCAGGATCGCGACCGGCGCGTTGTGGCGCATGGCCGCAGCCGCGCCGAGGAGCAGCCAGCCGACGACGCGCCAGCGGCGGTGCGGCGAGAGCGCGGCCGCCGTACCGGCGACGAAGAACGCCGCCATCTGCGAGTCCTTCCAGATGACGGCCATCGTGGTGACGACGGGCGGGAACAGGACCACGGCACACGTGACGAGGGCCGCCACGCGCGGCGTGAAGGCGCGCGCCAGGAGCTTGAAGACTCCCACGAAGAAGAGCGTGGTCTGGAGGACCAGCATCAACACCGGACCGGAGATGATCCGGTCGAGGTAGCCCCAGAGCAGCGCCATCAGCGGCGGGTGCCAGTCGGTGCGGACGCCGGTGCGCGCCTGGTGGAGCTGCACGACCGAGTCCGTGCTCATGTAGCCGGGGAAGGCGTACACGAACAGGAGCAGCCAGCCGGCGAAGAGGATGTGGCGCGGCGTGATGCGTGCCGTGAGCTCGCGCAAGCTCGTCGCAAGGAACGGCACGGACATGGCGGATTGGTGCCCGCGCCCGGAGGGGAAGTCAAGCCGGCGTGCGGGTGACCACGGCGCCCGGCATCGGCTTGACATCGACGGGGCGGCGGGCAACAAGCGGGCATGAGGCGTGTCCTCCAGGACGTGGTGCGCGTGGTGCGAGGCTTGTCGCCACGCACCGTCCTCGTCGCCGCCTGGGGCTTCATGCTGGCATACGCGTTCCCGGGCTACATGAACTGGGATTCGGGAGACCAGCTCTTCCAGCTACGGAACGGCGAGCTGCACGACTGGCACCCGCCGATGATGGCCGGGTACTGGTCGATCATCGAGGTGTTCGTGCACGGGCCCTTCGGGATGCTCGTGCTCCAGACCTCGCTCTTCCTCTGGGGCCTGTACGAGCTCCTGCGCCAGCGCCTCGACGATCGCGCCGCTGCCTGGATCGCGGCGGCGCTGTTCCTGTACCCGCCGATCTTCACGCCGATGGCGCCGGTGTGGAAGGACGCGCAGATGGCCGGCTTCCTCGCGGCGGGTGTCGGCCTCGCGCTGCGTCCGAGCTGGAAGGAGCGCGTCGGCGGGCTCGTGCTGCTGGTGCTCGCCACCGGCGTCCGCGACAACACCGCGGCTGCGCTGCCGAACCTGATGCTGTGGATCGCGGCGGCGTGGGGCACGCGCGGCTGGTTCCGGAAGTGCGCGCTCGGCTTTGCGCTGTTCGTCGCCGTCGTCGGCGCCGCGTCCTTCGCGAACAAGCAGCTCACCGACAAGCGCGATCATGCCTGGTACAAGACGGTCGCGATCTTCGACATCGCCGGGACGATCGCGCATGCCGAACCGATCTCCGACGCCGAGCTGACGCGGATCCTCGACGGCGCCGGGCTGGTCCCGGCCGCGACCGACAAGCTCCAGGCGCGCATGCGCAAGGTGTACTCGCCGCGGGTCTGGTTCCAGCTGTCGTTCAGCGAGGAGGCCGTGTTCATCACGCTCCCCGACAAGGCGCAGCGCCTGGCGCGGAAGCGGGCGCTGATGGAGCTCGTCCGGCGCTACCCCGAGGCCTACATCGCTCATCGCTGGGCGGTGACGCGCGAGCTGCTCGGCCTGACGAAGCAGCCCATGTGGGAACCCGTCTGTCAGACGTTCGCCGCGAACAACGATCATCTGGTGCGGGTCTCTCACGATCACCGCCACTCGTGGCTGCAGCAGAAGGTGGGCGGCTTCTACAAGGACAAGCTCTCGAAGCGCATCTTCTTCAAGCCGTGGGCGTATCTCCTGCTCGCGTTCGCCTTCCTCGGCTACGGGCTCTACCGCCGCGATCAGATGATCGTCGCGCTCACCGGCAGCGGACTGCTCTACGAGGTGAGCTACGTGGTCGTGACGGCAGCCCCGGACTATCGGTACTCGCACTGGATGGTGACGGGCACGTGCATCTGTGCGGTCGTCGTGTTCGCCGAGCGCCTGCGCGCGGGGCGCGCGAAGGAGCCGCGCACATGAGCGCGCGCCTGCTCGCCGGGCTCTCGATGGTCGGCGCGTTCGCCGCCTGCGGCGCCGACGACGCGGTGCCGGCGCGCGTGCTCGTCTTCAGCGGCACGACCGGGTTCCGCCACGAGGACTCGATCGCCGCGGGGCGCGTCGCGCTGAGCGAGCGGCTCGCGGCGGAGGGCATCGCGGTCGAGGCGACGGAGGATCCGCTGCGGTTTCGCGCGCGCGAGCTCGCCGCGTTCGGCGCGGTCGTGTTCCTCAACACGACGGGCAACGATCTGCTCGACGCCGACGGCCAGGCGGCGCTCGAGGCGTTCGTGCGCGGCGGCCGCGGCTGGGTCGGCGTCCACAGCGCGGCCGACACCGAGTACGACTGGCCGTTCTACGCCGAGCTCGTCGTCACGCACTTCCGATCGCACCCCGCGATCCAGCCGGCGACCGTCCACGTCGAGGACGCGACGCACCCGGCGACCGCCGGTGCGCCGTCACCGTGGATGGCGACGGACGAGTGGTACGACTTCCGCACGAACCCGCGCGACACGGCCGACGTGCGCATCCTCCTCACCATCGACGAGAGCACGTACACGGGCGGCGTCACCGGCGCCGATCACGCGCTCGCGTGGGCCCACGAGCGCGCCGGCGGCCGCGCCTTCTACACCGCGCTCGGCCACGTCGCCGCGCGCTGGGACGAGCCCGCGTACCTCGACCACGTCGCCGGCGGCATCCGCTGGACGCTCCGCCGCGACTGATCGAGTGGGACGAGGAGAAGACGGTAACGAACCACGCCAAGCACGGGGTGTCCTTTCAGGAGGCCGCGCTGGCGATGAAGGACCCGTTGTCGCTGGACTTCGACGACCTCGTCGAGCCCGAGAACATGGTGACGTTGGCAGCGTCGCTGGGCGGGCGTATCCTCTACGTGGTGGCCACGGCTCGCGACGCTATGAAGAAGCAGAATGAACCCAGCGCCGAGGCGCTCCGCGAGATGCCGGAGATCGACGACGAACGGTTCCAGCGTCGGCCCGGTCGTGGTCACCACGTCGCGCGGAGCGTCGGCGAGATCGTCGCGATCGACGCGGACGTGTGGGCGCACTTCGGGTCTGCCGAAGCGGTGAACGACGCGCTCCGGCAGCTCGTGGCCGACAAGAAGGCTGCGGGCAGCTGATTCGCGGCGCGGGCGGCGATCAGCCGACGGAGGCTTCGCCGCCGGGGTGGGCGAGGGTGTCCTCGACGAACTCGAGGACCTCGCGGAGCATGCTGTCGAAGTCCTCGTAGAAGATCTGGTCGACCTGGTTGTCGTGCGCGTCGAAGAGGACGACGGGGAGCTCGCCGGTCGAGTGGCCGCGGCTGCAGTCGAGGCAGAACCACTCGCGGGCCTGGGCGCCGAGGCCGACGACGACGAGGGCGTGGCCGAGGCGGTTCTCGACGCGCGCGGCGAGCGTGCGCTCGACGACGCCCTTGCCGTCCGCCGCGCCCGGATCGATGCCGACGAAGTCGTGGACGACGGCCATGTCGGCGGGCAGCGCGAGGCTTCCGTACTTGCGCAGGAAGGTCCGGTACGACGGCGGGAACGCACAACCGAGCTGCTCCTCGGCGGCGGTGACCGCCTCCTCGGACGCGGGCCCCGCGATCGCGCACCGCTGGTCGACCTCGCGAAGGCGGGAACGCACGCGCTCGATCAGGTCGATGGTGTCTGACTGCACGGCGCGATTATGCACCGGATCGAACCCGTGGCACGCACGGTCAAGACCGGTCAGCGGGAGTGAGCGCGCGCGCCCGGTGTGCGCTCCAGATCGCTTGACAGAAGCGATGAGTGCCCCGCACCGCGGCCACACTGCGCAGCGACGGGAACAGCTCGAACGCGTGTTGCGCGCCGGGGAGCTCGACGTACGCGCACGGCGCCGACGACGTCGCGCGCAGCTTCTCGACGAAGGCGCGCGCGCCGGCGACGGGCGCGAGGCTGTCGCGATCGCCGTGCCACACGAGGAACGGAGGCGCGGCGGGCGAGATGTGGAAGACCGGCGAGGCGCGGTCGTAGAGCTCGCGCGCGCGCTCGAGTCGCTGCTTCATCACGACGTGACGGAGGAGGAAGGTCTGGAACGCGCGGTAGGGAAAGTGCCGATCGCGATCGACGAAGTCGTAGATGCCGTAGTACGCGACGCAGCCCTGCACCGAGAGGTCGAGCTCCGTGAACCCGGGCTGGAACGTCTTGTCGTGGGCGCTGAGCGCGGTGAGGCTCGCGAGGTGCGCGCCGGCGGAGCCGCCGCCGATCACGACGAAGTCGGGGTCGCCGCCGTGCTGCGCGATGTTCCGCTTCACCCACGCGAGCGCGCGCTTCACGTCGACGATGTGATCGGGCCACGTCGCGCGCGGCGACAGGCGGTAGTTGACCGAGACGCACACCCAGCCGGCGGCGACGAGCTCGTGCATCGTGAGCCGGCCCTGCTGGTTCTTGTGGCCGATGACCCAGGCGCCGCCGTGGACGTACACGAAGACCGGGCGGCGCGTCACGTCGTCGCCGTCGGGGCGCAGCACGTCGAGACAGAGCGAGCGGCCGGCCGCGCTGGCGTACTCGAGGTTGCAGACGCGGCGCACCGTGCGTGGGCGGAAGGGGAAGACGGCGGCGAGGTCGCGCCAGGTGTAGCGGTGGCCGCTCGGCTCGCAGCGATCGAGCTGGCACAGGCTGCGGTCGACCGCGTCGTCGACGGCGGCGGCGTGCACGAGGTGCTGGCGCAGCCCGACGAGGCCGAGCGCGAGGCCGGCGACGCCGACGTAGCCGGGCCAGTCGGCGAGGCCGCCGGTGACGACGAGCGCGGCGCCGGTCGCCGACCAGATCGCGAGGTTGTGGAGCGGCAGCTCGCCGACGAGCCAGCCGACGGGCCAGACCAGGACCGCGATCGTGCCGGGCCACCGCGGCGGCCGCAGCGAGATGGCGGCGGCGGCGGCGCACAGGAGCCCGAAGGCGCAGAGGACCCACGGCATCGCCGGCCGATGATGACACGCGTCGCGCCGGCCTCGAAGCCTGATGTGGGCTCAGGGCCCGGGACCCGTACCCCCGGCGGATCGCTTACTATCCGCCGCATGGCGAAGACTACCTGCCCCGTCACCCGCACCCAGTTCGTCGAGAAGGCCGAGCCGCTCAAGATCATCATCAACGGCTCGGAGCTCATCGCCGAGGTGAAGGAGTTCTCGACCGGCTCGTTCGGCTGGTACCTGAACGGCAAGGTGCTCATCCCGATCGACGGCAAGAACGTCTCCGTCCAGGTCGGCATGAACATGACGGTGGTCGGCAGCAAGGAAGCCGAGAAGTAGTCACCGCCGCGAGCTGTCGCCGAGGACGTTGACCTCGAAGCTCGCGGTCCAGCGGTCGTAGGCCTCGCCGAGGGCGAGCGACCAGGCGCTCTCGACGATGCAGCGGGCGAACGCCGCGTCGTCGGCGCCGCTCACCAGCCGCACGTCGACGATCTCGCGGCCCGTCGTCTCGAGCTCGAGGCCGACGCTCCAGGTCGCGAGGCCGCTGCGCGAGGCGCACGCGGCGACCGGGCCGGCGAGCAGCGCCGCCGGATCGG
>JAIOII010000254.1 GCA_019912685.1 Kofleriaceae bacterium | reverse complement strand
CCACCACCACCGCCACCACCGTCGGCGGCGTCGTCGGCCTGCTCGGGCCCGCCGTCCTGGACCTCGACGGCCGCCGGCTCTCCGGAGCGCTCGGACTGGTGCTGGCGCGCCCAGCTCAGGAGGCCGCCGGCCATGGCGGTGTACTGCTGCTGGTACTGCGCCACCTTGGCGGCGTACTGGCTCTTCTGTCCCGCCGCCTCGGCCTCGGCGGCGCCCGCCTTCGCGACGGCGTCGGTGTTGTCCTGCTTGAGCTGCGTGACGCCCTTCTCCGAGGTCTTGAACGACGCATCGGTCGCCGCCGCCTTCGCGTCGGTCTGCGCGATCGCCTCGGCCTTGGCCTTGAGCTCGGCCTTGGCCTGCGGCTGCTGCGCCTGCTCCTTCTTCATCGCGGCGCTCGCGCCCTCGAGCCCGCCGAGCGTCTTCTTGATCTCCTTGTTCATGTCGTCGAAGTACGACACGCCGACCGCGGCGCCGATGTGCGTGAACCGCTCGAGCCCACGCATCGGCGTGATCACCGCGTCGAACTTGGCCTGCTGCGACGCGTAGTCGTCGATCTTCTGCGCCGCCTCGGTCTGCTTCTGCGTCTGCTTCACGTTCGCGTCGGCCTTTGCCTTGACGTCGGACTTGTGCGTGGCGGTGGTCTCGAGCGCCTTCTTGGCCTCGCCGTGGAGCCCGTCGATCGGCGCCTCGTTGGCCTGGTGCTTGGCCTTCTCCTCTTGCATGGCCCTGGTCGCGGCCTCGGCCTCCTGCTGCTTCTCGAGCGCCTTCTGCCAGTTCTCCTTGATCGTGTCGAGGTCCTTGAGGCTGCCCGCGGGCGGCGGCGTGTAGTTCGGGTTCTTGCGCTCGCCGTTCTCGTTCTTGGCGTGGTCGCCGAGGAACTGGCCGTCGGCCTTCTTGTCGAGGCCGAAGGCCTGCTTCGTCCGCTCCTCGACCGCCTCGCGCGCCATGGCGCCGCCCGGGCTGAAGCCCGGGTCGAACTCCTTCATCGAGACATCGCCCCAGTCGAGTGACTTCTGGCCCCCGATCTGGTCTTCCCAGTCGTCGACCTGCTTGGTCTCCGAGTACTCCTTGATCATCTTCCGCTGCTCGCGGATCGTCTTGGGCAGGTTGAGCCCGTCGCGCATGCGGTCCGGCTCGCCCTCGACCTCGCGCCCGGCGTCGCGCGCCGCCCGATCGGGCTCGCCGTCCATGCGCTCGTTGCGCTTCTGGAAGGCGTCGTCGTAGGCGCCGTGCTTCGAGCGCTCGGCCTTGCTGCGCGCCTGGTACTCGGCCTGGGCGCGGTCCCGATCGCGGCGCGCCTGCGCGCGCTGCGCGGCCGACGCCTTGGACTCGAGATCGAGCTCCTCGCGGCGCGTGACCGACTTGGCGTCGTCGCTCTTCCCCCGCGCGTAGTCGTCCTCGGCGCGCTGGAGCGAGCTCGCCTTGCGCTCGGCCGCCTGGCGCTCGAGCATCTTGGCCCACGAGTCGCTCTGCTCGTAGCTGTCCTTGGCCCAGCGCTCGGCGCGCGCGCGATCCGCGGGATCCTCGATCTGCTGGGCCTCCGCCATCGCCTTCTCGTAGCGCGCCTTGGCGTCGGCGCGCCCGTCGCCGGCGCGCTTCACGTCGCTCGCGTGATTCTCGATCGCGTCCTGCTTGGCGTCCCGGTAGCGCTCCTCGGTGCGGCGCGCCTCGTCGGCGTTGCGCTTGAGGCTCTGCTCGCGCGCCGCCTCGTAGTCCTTCTGAACCTGGACCTCGTCGACCTTGGCGCGCGCCTCGGCGGCCGCCGCCGCGTCCTTCTTCCCCGCCGCGACCGCCTCGTCGTAGGCGCGATCGGCCTCCTTGCGCGAGCTCACCCGCTCGTCCTCGATCTCCTGCTTGCGCTTGGCGTAGGCCTCGTCCTCGGCCTTGGCGATCGACTCCTGCTCGGCGCGGACGCGCTCGCGATAGCGCTCGCGGTGCGCCTGGTACTCCTTGCGAACGTTGCCGACCTTCTGCGACCACGTGCGCTTGGCGTTCTCCTGGCGCGCCTGCCACTCCTTCGGAGACATGCCCTCCGGCCGCTTCGGCGCGTTCGCGTCGGGGGCGTCGGGAGCGCCGCCGGGCTTCGCCGCCGC
>JAIOII010000253.1 GCA_019912685.1 Kofleriaceae bacterium | reverse complement strand
CCCCGAGGTCGTGCGCGAGATGGACACCGATCCGCTCATCGAGCAGGGCAAGGGACCGGCGCGGACCGCGCGCGCCGCCACCGACGGCACCGAGCGCGTGTGGGCGGCGGCCGAGCGGCTGACCGTGCCGCTGCTCGCGGTGCACGGCACGGCGGATCGGCTGACGGCGCCGTCGGGCAGCCGCGATCTCGTCGCGCGCGCCGGCAGCCGCGACAAGACGCTGCGCCTCCACGACGGCCTCTTCCACGATCTCCTGCGCGAGCCCGACGCCGCCGGTGAGCGCGTCACCGCCGAGATCGTCGCGTGGATCGCGGCGCACAGCGGTGGGCCGCTGGCGCCGTTCACGTCGTCGTCGTCGTCGTCGTCGTCGTCGCGGCCGGAGCCGCGACTCACATCGCGAGGCCGCCGTCGACGTCGATCGTCCGCCCGTTGAAGTAGTCGCACTCGAGCACGAACTTCACGGCAACCCAGATGTCCTCGGGGACGCCGATGCGCCCCACCGGGATGTTGGCGACGAGCGCGTCGCGGGCCTTCTGGTTCATGCCCTGCGTCATCGGCGTCTCGATCATGCCGGGCGCGACGGCGCCGACGCGGATGCCGAACTGGCCGAACTCGCGCATCCACGTCGTCGTGTTCGCCGCGAGCGCCGCCTTCGCGGCCGAGTAGTTCGACTGGCCGCGGTTGCCGTGGCGCGCGACCGACGACATGTTGACGATGACGCCGGGGCGCGTCTCGGTCGCGACCATCTTGGCGACGACGTCGCGCACCATGAACGTGGCGCCGGTCAGGTTGACGCCGATGACGGCGTCCCACTGGTCCTTCGTCAGCTTGGTGATCGCGCCGGTCGCCCGGTCCTTCTTGACGAGCAGGCCGTCGCGCAGGATGCCGGCGTTGTTGATGAGGCCGTTCAGGCCGCCCATCGCGCCGTGCGCCCACTCGACGAACGCGCCCACGTCCTCTTCGCTCGACACGTCGAGGCGGCGGGTGTGGACCTTGCCGGGGAGGCCCTTGGTGGCCTCGGCGAGGGCGGCGAGGCCGTCCTCCTTCACGTCGCCGGCGGCGACCTGGGCGCCGGCCTCGGCGAGACGGGTGGCGAAGTGCGCGCCCATGCCCTGGGCGGCGCCGGTGATGATGATCTTGAAGTCGGAGAGCTTCATGGGATTACCTCGGTGAGCCTGGGCGGACGTTAGTGGCGTGTCGCGCCCGGTGCAAGCCGCGTCGCGAACCACGACGCCACCGCCGGGTACAGCTCGCGCGCGGCGCGGCTGCCGACGACGGCGCCGACGTGGCCGCCCGGCACGCGCAGCGTGGTGGTGTCCTTGGTGGAGACGCGCTCGAGCAGCGCCGTCGCCGCCGCCGGCGGGCAGATCTGATCCCGGTCCGCGACGATCGCGAGCGCCGGACAGCGGATCGCGCCGAGGTCGACCGCACGGCCCAGCGCGCGGTGGGTACCGGCGACCAGGCGATTCCCTTGGTAGAGATCCTTGATGTACGTGCGGTAGGCAGCGGCGGGGAACGCGATGTTGTCCGACGCCCACGTGTCGAGGGCGCGGAAGCTTGCCTGCGCCGCCGGATCGGCGACGAGGTCGGGGATCGAGACGAGCTTGGCGAGGTCGAGCGTCGGCTTGAGCGCGACGAAGCCGGACTGCATCTGCTCGGGCGCGACGTTGCCGGCGTCGGCGATCGCGTCGGCGTCGAACCAGCGCGGGTCGACCATGTGCGCGAGCGCGCCGCCCTTCGCGAAGTCGATCGGCCCGGCGAGGTTGGCGAGCGCGGCGATCTGGGCCGGGTGCAGCGCCGCGTAGATCGCGGACAGCGTGCCGCCCATGCAGTAGCCGAGCACGCCGACCTTGTCGCTCCCCGCCGTCGTCATGGTGCGGCGCACCATGCGGCCGAGCCGGGCGAGGACGTCGTCCCACTCGAGGTAGCGGTCCTCGTCCTCCGGCGCGCCCCAGTCGAGGCAGAACACGTCGAGCCCGGCGCCGACGAGCGCGGCGACCAGGCTCGAGCCGGGACGAAGATCGAGGACGTACCAGCGGTTGATGAGCGACGGCACGAGGAGCAGCGGCGCGCCGCGCCGCGGCCCGTCGCCCACAAAGCGGTAGAGCCGCGCGGTGCCTTCACGCGCGATCGTGTCGCGCGGGGTGGGAGCGAGGACGGGGGCCGGCCGCGCGGCGGCGAGCCCGGTGACGTCGCCAGCGAGGCCGGTCATGGCCTCGGTCAGCTCGCGCGCGTAGCGTGCCCACAGGTGCATCGGGGTCATCGACGGCTCCTGGTCGGGTCGATCAGTTCTTGGGGGCGAACGCGTCGGTGGCGCGGCGGCCGGCCTCGAGCGCGAGCTTGCGCCACTCGGCCGAGAGCTGCGCCATGTAGCCGATCGAATCGGTCGCCAGCTTGGCCAGGTCGTTGACCGCGGTGCGCGCGCGCTGCATCGCAACACTCTCGTAGACCGCGAGCTCGTCCATCAGGCCCTGCGTGCGCGCGATCTGGTCGCGCATCATCTGGGTGAAGGCCTCCGGAGTGGGGAGGGTGAAGGGCAGGGGGATGTCCCAGGGAGCGCGCGGCGCGGCCTTCTGGTCACGCGCGTCGGCGGTGCTGTCGGTCTTCGGGGCGTCGGTCTTGGGGGTCTCGGGCTTGCTCATGGGTGGGTTCCTTTCGTGCGACCCACCCTAGGCATCGCGATCGGCCCGGTCAAGGGAAAATTGTTGCGATGCACAAAAACCTGTTGCATCGCACCATGGCGATCCGATAGAGCAGTCGACATGAACCTCGTGTGGATCGGCTTCCTCCTCTATGTCGGGATGTTGGTCGTGCTCGCCGGCCTCGGCCGGCGGCGAGCCAGGGGCGACGCGGCGAGCTTCGCGGTGGGGCGGCGGATGCACCCCGTCGTCGCCGGCATGACGCTGTCGGCGGCGATCGCGTCGACCGCGACGTTCGTCATCAACCCGGGGTTCGTGTACGTCCACGGCCTCTCCGCGCTCATCCACTTCGGCGGCGCGGCGTTCCTCGGCATGGCCTGCGGCCTCGTCCTCGTGTGCGGCCGCTTCCGCCGCCGCGGCGCCGCCGGCGGAGCGCTCACGCTGCCGCAGTGGATCGGCCAGCGCTACGGCTCGCGCGGCCTGCGCACGTACTTCGCGCTCGTGAACCTGCTCTCGCTGGCGTTCGTCGTGCTCATCGTCGGCGGCCTGTCGATCATGATGCAGGCGACGCTCGGGCTCTCCTACCGCACCGCGCTGGTCACGGTGACCGCGATCGTCGTCGGCTACGTGCTCGCCGGCGGCGCCTACGCCAACGCGTACGTCAACACGATGCAGGCGACGATCATGGCGATCGTCGCGGCGATGATCGTCGGCAGCGGCGTCGGCCACCTCGTCGACGGCGGCGCGCTCGCCCGCCTCGACGCCGTCGATGCCAACCTGACGGCGGCGATCAACCCGGCGAGCGCGCTGTTCTCGAGCTGGTTCTCGGTCTTCGGCTCGGGCTTCGTCATCGGCTTCGCCCTCATGTGCCAGCCGCACGTGATGACGACGGCGCTGTACGTCGAGGACGACCGCGGCATCCGCCGCGCGCTCGCCGTCGCCATCGTCCTGTGCGCGCTGTTCACCGGCGTGCTCCTCGCCGGGATCTACGCGCACCTCTCCGGCATCCCGCGCGAGGCGATGATCGATCCGGCGACCGGCGCGTTCCGTCAGGACCGCGTGATGGCCGTGTACCTCTCGCGCACGTTCTCGCCGGCCGCGCTCGCGCTCGTCACGATCGCGATCCTGTCCGCAGGCATGAGCACGATGTCGTCGATCCTCGTCGCGCTCTCGGGCATCACGGGCAACGACCTCTTCGCCACGTGGAAGCGCTGGCGCGGCGGCGAGGCGACGCCCGCGGCGTCGAAGCGCGTCGGGCAGGCGGCGGTGGTCGCGTTCGCGGTCGCCGCGTTCGCGATCGCGCTCGACCCGCCGAAGCTCCTCGGCATCTTCGGGCAGCTCGGCGCGTACGGCGTCGTCGCGGCGGCGGCGGCGAAGA
>JAIOII010000032.1 GCA_019912685.1 Kofleriaceae bacterium | reverse complement strand
CTGTCCGAGCTGGCGAGCGTGCGCGCGTCGCTGGCCGCCGCGCAGACGCTCGCCAGCTCGGACAGCGGCAACACGGCGTCGCCGCTGGCGCCGCCGGTGGTGCCGCCGGTGAACGTGGCGACGGAGAACCACGTGATCGCGTCGACGCCGCCGCCGGGCAGCAAGACGCGCACGATCGTCCTGGTCTCGGTCACCGTGCTCACGCTCGCCGTCGCGCTCGCGGTCGTCGTGCTCGTCGGCGGTGGGGGCAAGAAGAACGAGGGAGGAGGCGTCGCGCTCCACGCCCCGGGCTCCGGGACCGGATCCGTGCACGCCGGGCTCGACACCGGCGGGGGCGGCGGCGGCACCAGCGTCCGTGGGTACGAGGCCGGCAGCGGCACGGGCAGCGTCGCCGAGACGGTCCTCCCCGACGCCGGCGTCGTCCCGGACGCCGCCCTGTTGACGGTGATGGCCAAGCCCGACGCCGGCGCGCCGAAGGCCAAGATCGACGCCGGCACCGGCGGCGGCACGGGCGCGGGCACCGGAAAGCCGAACGAGGCACCGGACGAGGACGACGACGGCGCCGACCCGGAGCTGAGGTCGCTCCTCTCCGACGTCCGCGCCCTCGTCGGCGACGACGACGAGGCGGCGCTCAGGCTCGCCAAGAAGATCACGACGAAGTTCCCCAAGGCGCAGGCGGCGTGGGCGCTACGCACGCAGGCGAACTGCGGCCTCGACGACCAGGAAGCCGCCCGCTCCGACTTCCGCCGCGTCCACCGCGCCCGGCTCATCCGCGAGACCAAGGTCTACTGCCGCAAGAAGGGCATCGACCTCTGAGAGACCGCTGCCGCCCGGTCGCGGCGGCGTCACGATCGTGGTCGTGGTCTGGTCGTGGTCGCGGTCGTGGTCGTGGTCCTTGACGGCGACGGCGACGTGAACGTGGCCGGCGACGTGGAAAGCCCCGACTGTCACATGAACAGTCTTCTGTACCAGTTTCATGAAACTTTTTTCACTATTTTTCGTCTTCAATTACAACCACATGTGCATTCACTCCCGCCGTGACCCTTGCCTGAGTTGAACACATGGCTAACTAATTCCCATGGCCCGGCGGCACTCGACCGAGAACCGACTGCGCGACGCAGAGCGCACGAAGGCTCGCATCCTGACCGCCGCCACCGACCTCTTCACCCGCCTCGGCCCCGGCGCCACGAGCATCGATGAGATCTCGCTCCGCGCCGGCGTCAACCGCGGCCTCATCCACCACTACTTCCGCACCAAGGACGCCCTCTTCGATCAGGTCCTCGTCCGCCCCCTCACCGCGTTCCTCGAACAGCACGTCGAGTTCCTGCAGGCCCGCCCCGATGTCGACGGCCTGTGCGACGCGACGCGGAGCTTCTTCCGCTTCCTCGGCCGTCACCCCGACATGGTGCGCCTGCTCAGCTGGACGCTCGCGATGCGGCGCGTCCTGCTCGGCGAGGGCTCGCAGCTCGAGCTGACGCGCGCGCTGATGGCGCGCCTCGTGCGCCGCATCGAGGACGCCCAGCACGCCGGCGCCGTCCGCAAGGACATCTCCGCACCCCACCTGCTCATCACCATCGTCGACCTCTGCGTCTCCTGGCACCTCGCCTCGGAGGACTGGTCGGCAAAGCTCGGCTGGTCCTCGCGACCGCGGGCCGAGGTCGACGAGGAGCGCCTCGCCGCGATCGTCGACGTCGTCTCCGCCACTGCCCGACCCAACCCCCTCGGAGCAACCGTATGAAGCCCCTCCACACC
>JAIOII010000252.1 GCA_019912685.1 Kofleriaceae bacterium | reverse complement strand
ACGCCTGCCGTCGCGGCTGCGCCGGCGCAGGCGTCGCCGCCTCACCGTCGTCCGACTTGCTCGAGCGGCGACGCAGCACCGCGCCGCCCAGGGCCTTGGTCTCCTGCGGAGCGACAGCCGCGTGCTTCTCGCGCTCGAGCGACTTCTTGATGCGCTGGACCGCGTCCGCGTCCAGCGACGACATATGGTTGTTCACCTCGAGGCCCAGCGCACGGATCTTGGCCAGGAGCTCCTTGTTGGGGATCCCGACCTCTTTCGCTATCTCGTAGACGCGCATGTAACTCCGATACCGGGCTGGGTTTCTACAGCGTCCTCCCGTCGTTGACCAGATCCAGATCAGCGACGACAGGCGATTTGAAGCTGCGAGCCAGACCGCCCCGGCGAGCGCCGGTCACACAGTCTGGACGGGGGTGCACCCACGCGCCCCTTCCGGGCGCCCGCCGCTCCCGGTCGGCGACCGCGCGGCCGTCGACGAGAACGACGCGCACGAGCTCGCGCTGCGGCGCCGTAGCGCGACAGCCGACACAGGTGCGGATGGGAACGTGAACAGGAGTCATGGTGCTGAGAACGTGATCATTCGATCTGAGACAGGTACGCGATCACACGCTGCCGGAGCTTGGCGAGATCGCTCATGTCGATATTCGTGGCCGAGGCCAGCTCCTCGAGCGGCATCCGCACGAGCTCCTCGGGCGAGCGCACCGAGGCGCCGGCGAGGATCTGGACGACCTCCTCGTTGACGCCGGGCACCTCGAGCAGCTGCTGCTCGCCCGACATCGCGGCGCGGCGCTCCGACTCGCGGCGCAGATCGTCCGGCCGGCGACGCGAGGCCTGGAGGTACTCGTTGGCGCCCGCGATGATCTTGCGCGCGCCCTCGACGCCACCGGCCCCCGGGACGCCGGCGAGCTCCTCGGCCGCCGCACGCGACAGCTCGGTGACCGAGCGCCAGCCGAGCTTGAACATCGTCTCGGCGAGGTCGTTCGACACGCCGCTGATCGACGCGATCTGCTCCTTGGCGCGGCGCTCGAGCTCGTAGATCTTCGACTCGGAGTGGATGTCGATGCGCCAGCCGGTGAGCTGGCTGGCGAGGCGGACGTTCTGGCCCTTCTTGCCGATGGCGAGCGAGAGCTTCTCGTCGGGGACGACGAGCTCCATGCGGTGCCCCTCGGCGTCGATGATGACGCGCGAGACCTCGGCGGGCGCGATCGCGTTGCACACGAAGCGCGCGGGATCGTCGTCGTAGGGGACGATGTCGATCTTCTCGCCGCGCAGCTCCTGGACGACGGACTGGACGCGCGAGCCCTTCATGCCGACGCACGCGCCGACCGGGTCGACGTCGCGGTCGCGCGACGAGACGGCGATCTTCGAGCGCGCGCCCGGCTCGCGGGCGGACGACTCGATGCGGACGATCTTCTCGAAGATCTCCGGGACCTCCTGCTCGAACAGCTTCTCGAGGAAGCCCTTGTGGGCGCGCGAGAGGATGAGCTGCGGACCGCGCGCCATGCGGTCGATGTCGAGGAGGAGCGACTTCATGTTGTCGCCGACGCGGAACGACTCGCGGGGCACCTGCTCGCGCATGGGCAGGAGCGCCTCGGTCTTGCCGATCTCGACGATGAGGTTGCCGCGCTCGAAGCGGCGGACGATGCCGGTGACGATCTCGCCCTTCCGGTCCTTGTACTCGTTGTAGACGTTGTCGCGCTCGGCCTCGCGCACGCGCTGGCTGATCACCTGCTTGGCGGTCTGCGCGGCGATGCGGCCGAACTTCTTGTGGGCCTGCTTGAGGTCGATGACGTCGCCGAACTTGGCGTCCTGCTCGGCGGCGCGCTCGGCGTCCTCGGGGCGGTAGAAGATCTGGAAGAGGAGCTCGTCGCCGAGCTCGGCCTCGAGGCCGTACTTGTGCGCGTCCTC
This sequence comes from Kofleriaceae bacterium, assembly GCA_019912685.1. Taxonomy (GTDB): domain Bacteria; phylum Myxococcota_A; class Polyangia; order Haliangiales; family Haliangiaceae; genus UBA2376. The sequence continues at coordinate 1,519 of JAIOII010000252.1, read as the reverse complement.
GACGGTGATCTCGCGGCCTTCGATCGCGTCGTCCTCGACGACGTTGATGATGAGGAACAGATCGACCCCGCCGGTCTCGGGGTTGAACTTGGCCTCCATCTCGCGGTTCAGGCCGAACGCGCGCTTGGCGGCGGTCAAGATCGCCTGCTCGAGTGCCTGGAGGAGCACCGTGCGGTCGATGTTCTTGTCGCGACCTACCTGGTCGATCACCATGCTGAGGTTGGCTTCCATGACGCGTTCCTTCGTGACTAGTTCCTCGGGCGGACCTGCCCCCGGCCGCCCGCCATGACGTCGTCCCAGTCGGGGACGATCTTCGCGACGTCGACGTCGCTGATCGGAAACGTCCACGGCTGGCCGTCCACGACGATCGTGGCCTCGTCGCCCTCGACGGACTCGAGGATGCCGCGAAAGTTCTTGCGCTCGCCGCCCTGGGGCGTGGGCACACCGTGGACCAGCGTGGCCTTGATCTCGGCGCCGACGAAGCGCTGGAAGTGCCCCGGCGTCACCAGCGGCCGGTCGATGCCGGGCGAGCTGACCTCGAGCGAGTACGCCTGCGCGATCGGGTCCTCGACGTCGAGGAGCGCCGACAGCTCGCGCGAGATGCGCTCGCAGTCGTGGAGATCGACGTCCTGCGGCTCGTTGCCGGGATCGGGCGCCGGCAGGTCGATGAACACCCGCAGCACCCAGCCACCGGGCTCCGTCACGAACCGCACGTCGACGAGCTCGTAGCCCGCGTGCGCGACCACGGGCTCCACGAGCGCCCATACGCGCTTGCGGATACTCGCGGCATCATTGGAGCTTCGGACGGTCATGCGGGTGCCTGGGGACAATAAAAAAGGCGGGCACTCGGCCCACCTTCTCCAGCGACAGAGACGATAGCGGAGGGATGGGTACCACTCCCGCGATCGGCCCGCAAGGGCCATTCGGTAACTGCCTACCGCCGCAGCCGCTCCCGCTCCTGACAGTCCCGCCGGATCACCCGGAGTATCAGTCGGGGAGCGCAAGGTCGCAGACGACCGGCTTGTGGTCGAAGAAGACGCGGTCGGTGACGGGAGCGCGGCCGGGCGTGACGCCGGCGATCCAGCAGGTGCCCGGCAGGGAGTCGGTGATCACGTGGTCGATGTTGAGGAGGTCGGCGTAGCTCGGCGGCGCGTCGGGGCCGACGGCGGAGACGAAGGCGAAGCGGCTGTCGGGCGAGGTGAAGTCGTTCCAGCGCGCGGCGCTCGCGTCGGCGGTGGCCGCGCGCCCCGGGTCGGTGTTGAGGTCGCCGAGGACGAGGTTGTGCGCGCCGCTGGCGCCGGGCGCGCCGTCGCCGAGATCGACGAAGACCTGCTCGACCTGGGCGACGCGGCAATCGACGTCGGCCGGCGCCAGCCCCGACGTGCCGTGCACGCTCACGACGGTGATGGGCGCGCCGGAGGGACGATCGACGACGACGCGGGCGACGCGCGCGCCTCGGCCGGCACGCCGGGGCACTCCGCGCTCGAGAAGATCTCCTGGAACGCGACGACGTCCGCGT
>JAIOII010000251.1 GCA_019912685.1 Kofleriaceae bacterium | reverse complement strand
CACGGCACCTCCGGCAACCCCCTCGTCGGTTCCCGCATCCGCGGCGCGGTCAGTCGGTGTCTCAGAGCTCGTCATCGAGTTTCTCGTCGTACGCTTCGTTGGCGCGAGGGTCGACAGGCGTCGCGGGGGCCACCACCGGCGTCGCGCCGCCCTTGCGCACGAGGCCGCGCCCGACGAAGAAGATGAGCACGAGGCCGCCGGCGACCGCCATGTACGGCACCAGCCAGGTCGCGCTCGAGCGCGGGGTCACCAGCACGTGCTCGCCGCCGTACTCGCGGATGAACGCGCCGATCACCGCGCGCCGCGCCGTCGCCCGGCCGGCGTCGGTCGTGAGATCGTGGCCGGCGAGGAGCGCGAGCACCTTCTTGCGCTCCTGCGCCGCGTAGCCGCACTTGCAGTCGTGCAGGTTCTCGCGCTTGCACCCGCCGCAGAGGCACACGAGCTCCTTCATCAGGCTCGACGCGGTCGGCGAGTCGGGGCGGTAGCGATGGGCCCAGCCCGAGTCGTCGGCGTGGCCGCGGGCGCGCACCATCTCCTCCTCGTGCTCGGCGCCGCCGCCCGCCGGACCCTGCGCGTGCGCCGCGCTCGCGGTCGCGCCGAGGAGGGCGCCGACGAGCAGCAGGACCGCGCCGACGTCGGCGGCCTTGCCCGCGGTCGTGGTCGGACGCCGCGACACGAGGTCGACCGCGCGCTGCGGGATGAGGCAGATGAACGTGCCGAACCCGAGCAGGACGAAGCCGATCCACACCCAGTTGATGAGCGGGTTGATGTAGATGCGGAAGTTGGCGAGCCCGGTCTCCGTGTTGTAGCCGGTGAGGATGATGTAGACGTCCTCGTGGACGCGCTCGTGGATGTCGACCTCGGTCGTCGGCTCCGTGCCCTTCCTGAAGTTCCACCGCGCCGGGTGCAGGAGCGACAGCGGCGACCCGTCGCGGTCGTAAAGCTGCACGAAGGCCGTGGTCGCGACCTTGTTGTCGTCCGACGTCTGCACGAGGCGGCGGTAGACGAACGTGTAGCCCTTGACCTTGAAGACGTGCTCCTTGGGCACCTGCGCGAGCGGCAGCTTCTCGCCGCCCTCGACCACGGCGAGCGGGCGCTCGATCGTGCGGTCGACCATGTGGTCCCACGCCTTGCCGGCGAAGCCGATGAACATGACCGCGACCGCGAGGTGCACGATGTAGCCGCCGAAGCGGCGGCGCTTGAGGAGCACGAGGCCGATGAGCGACGTGAACCCGTCGGAGCCGGTCTGCTTCTTGCGCACCTGCGTGCCGCGCACGAACTCCTGCACGATCGAGCCGAACACGAAGGCGCAGATGCCGAAGTTGAGGAGCGGGACGGGCAGCTTGAGCGCGTCGTCGAGCATCGGCGTCGTCTGCCGCGCCGCCGGCACGAAGATCGCGAGCAGGACGATCGTCGCGAGCGCGGTGATGCCCGGCCACATGAACTGGGCGTAGAGCCGCTCCTTGGTCGTGCGCCGCCACGCCAGCAAGGGCGCCGCGCCGGCCAGGAAGAGCAGCGCCAGCGCGAGCGGCGTCATCCAGCGGTTGTAGAAGCCGGGCCCGATCGTGATGCGCTCGCCCCACATCGCCTCGGTGATGGTCGGCATCATCGTGACGAAGAGGACGAAGAACGCGCACGCGAGCAGGATCCAGTTGTTGAGCAGGAAGGCGAACTCGCGCGAGACGAACGACTCGAAGCCGCCCTGCTCGCGCAGCCGCGGCAGCCGGTGGAGCAGGAGGCCGATGCTGACGATGAGCAAGGCCGCCATGAACACGATGAACTGGAGCGCGAGCGCGTTGTCCTCGCCGAACGCGTGCACCGACTGCACCACGCCCGAGCGCGTCATGAACGTGCCGAAGATCGTGAAGAAGAAGGTGAGGATGACGAGGACGAGGTTCCAGACCTTGAGCAGCCCGCGCTGCTCCTGCACCACGGCGGTGTGGAGGAACGCGGTCATCGTGAACCACGGGATGAAGCCGGCGTTCTCCACCGGGTCCCAGGCCCAGTAGCCGCCCCAGCCGAGCTCCTCGTACGCCCAGCGGCCGCCGAGGATGAGGCCGAACGAGAGGAAGAAGAAGCAGACGAGCGACCACACGCGCACCGAGCCGAGCCACATGTCGTCGAGGCGGCCCGACGCGAGCGCGGCGATGGCGAAGGCGAACGGGATCGTCGCGGCGACGAAGCCGATGTAGAGCGCGGGCGGATGGATCACCATCCAGTAGTTCTGGAGGAGCGGGTTCAGGCCCTCGCCATCGGTGGGCGGCGCGGTGACGTACGTGCCGAACGGGTTCTTGTCGAAGACGAGCAGCGTCAGGAAGAAGAGCTGCACGACCAGGATCGTCCCGACGACGTACCCGATCATGTCCTTGTGCCGGCGCATGTTGGCCGCGATGGCGACCGTCGAGAACCCGGCCAGCACGAGCACCCAGAAGAGCAGCGAGCCGTCGAGCGCACCCCAGAAGGCGGTGATCTTGTACGCCGTCGTCATCGTCGTATCGCTCGTCAGCTGGACGTACTTGATCGTGTAGTCGTGCGTGACGAACGCGTAGACGAGGAGACCCGACGCGAGCAGCGTCAGGCCGAAGAACGCGTGGAGGCCGTAGACCGACGCGCGCACGAGGCGCGTGTCCTTGCGCGCGTTGCCGACGATGCCGGCGAACGCGCCGAGCGCGGCGAGGACGTACGCGGCGAGCACGGTGATCGTGCCGACCACCGCGACGGGTGACGAAGGGATCGAGCTGTCCATGATTGACTTGCCTGGCTACGCGCCGGCTACTGCTCGAACAGCTTGTCCTTGGGTGCGCCCTCGTACTTCGAGGGGCACTTGGCCATCAAGTTGGTCGCGACCAGCACCGGCTCGCCGTTCTCCTCCACGATCTTGCCCTCCGCGACCACCTCGGACTTGTCCTTGAACGTGTCGGGCTTGGGCCCCTTGTTGCGGACCTTGATCCGCTTGCCCTTGTGCTCGAGCACGAAGGTCCGCACCGTCTCCTGATCGACGACCTTCTCGTCGATCGTGCCGGCCTCGACGTAGCCGTGCACCTTGAGCGGCTTGTCGACCCACGAGCCCCACGCGACCATCACCTCGTCCACCATCTTGTAGTGGCTCGTGTGACCGCGCGCGGTGTAGCGGAAGAACCCGACCACCAGCGCGAGCACGGCGATCGAGAGCAGCACCTTGAGGGTCGTGCTGAGTCCGCCTTCGGACGGCGACGGCTTGGCCGACGACTTGGCCGTCGGAACGGCCGGTTCGAGCTTGGTCTCGGGTTCGCTCATGATCAGCCTCCGGCCCGCCGGGCGGGCGAGGTGGACAACAGGCTAGCACGACACGGGCCAGGCCCTACCATCGGGGGCGCGGTGCGTTGCCGCGCTCATACCGCCAGAACCGCAGCACATTCGCCGCGCATTCCTGCTAGCCGCCCATCGCGATCATGTGCTTCGTGGGGGCGCCGTCCCCCGTCCGCTGGAACTCGTGCCCCTCACGCTTGCCCTGCACCGACCACGCGATGGCGCGGCGGAGGTCGTCGTCCGTGCCGCCGCCACGCACCACGTCGCGCAGGTTGACCGCGTCGTCGTGGCCGAGGCACGCGTGCAGCTGGCCGTCGGCGGTGAGGCGCACGCGGTTGCACGCGGCGCAGAAGTGCTCGGTCATCGCCGAGATGATCCCGATCTCGCGCTCGGGTCGCGCGACCAGCCGCCAGTAGCGCGCGGGGCCGGCGATGCCGCGCTCGAGCGGCGACGGCTCGAGCGCGCCGAACGCGCGCGCGACGTGGTCGCGGATCGCGGCGGCGGAGAGCTCGCGCGTGGTCTCGTAGAGCGCGCCCGACGAGAGCGGCATGTGCTCGATGAAGCGCATGACGAGCCCGCGCTGCCACGCGAAGTCGCAGAGCGCGGCGAGCTCGTCGTCGTTCACGCCGGTGAGGGCGACGGCGTTCAGCTTGACGGCGAGCCCGGCGGCGCGCGCGGCGTC
>JAIOII010000250.1 GCA_019912685.1 Kofleriaceae bacterium | reverse complement strand
GACCGCGAGCGTGTCGGCGACGCCGGCGGCGATCGCGACGAGCATCGCGTTGCCGACGAGCTTCATCCCGGCCGCGCGCCGCAGGTCCTCGCCCACGTACCAGAGGTCGCCGGTCATCGACGCGAGCGCGCCGTCGACGCGCGCGAACACCGCGCTCGGGCCCGCGCACAGCATGATGCCCTTGCCGTCGCGCGCCGCCGCCGGCGACATGAACACCGGCGCGTGCAGGAACGCGCGCCCCTCCGCCGCCATGCGCGCCCCGCGCGCCGCGGCGCCGTCGGCGGAGGTCGTGGTGTGATCGACGAACACCGCGTCCGCGGGCGCCTCGGCCAGGGCCGCCGCCAGCACCTCGTCGACCGCCGCGTCGTCCTTGAGGCAGAGGTGGATGCGCTCGGCATCACGCGCTGCGTCAGCCGGGCTCGCGGCGACCGTGGCGCCGGCCGCCTCGAGGGCCGCGGCCTTCGCCGCCGTGCGGTTCCACACCGTGACGCCACCCGTCGTGGACAGGAGGTGCTGCACGAACCCCGAGCCGAGCATCCCGGTGCCGAGAAAGGCGATGCGCATGGCACGCACGGTAGCCGCACTACCTGCGGTAGAACAACCCTCACCCATGGACAACTCGGAGCGACTCATCGAGACGATCCGCTCGTGCATCATCGGCGATGATCAGGCGCTCGACGGTCCGTACGGCCCACGCCGCGTGACGTACGCCGACTACACCGCGTCGGGGCGCTCGCTCACCTTCCTCGAGGACTACATCCGGCATCACGTGATGCCGCTCTACGCCAACACGCACACCGAGACGTCGGGCACCGGCCGGCAGACCACCCGCTTCCGCGAGGAGGCGCGCGCGATCATCAAGCAGGCGGTCGGCGGCGGTCCCGAGGACGTCGTCATCTTCTGCGGCTCCGGCGCGACCGGCGCGATCAACAAGCTCATCGACATCCTCAACCTCCGCATCCCCGCCGACCTCGACGCCCGCTACGACCTGACGTCGCGCATCCCGCCGGAGGAGCGCCCGGTCGTCTTCATCGGCCCGTACGAGCACCACTCGAACGAGCTGCCGTGGCGCGAGTCGATCGCCGACGTCGTCGTCATCGGCGAGGACGCCGACGGGCACGTCGATCAGGCCGGGCTCGAGGCGGAGCTCGTCCGTCACGCCGCGCGCCCGCTCAAGATCGGCAGCTTCTCCGCGGCCTCGAACGTCACCGGCATCGGCAGCGACACCCATGCGATCGGCGCCTTGCTCCACCGCCACGGCGCGCTCGCGTTCTGGGACTTCGCCGCCGCGGGGCCGTACGTGAAGATCGAGATGAGCGACCACATGGACGCCATCTTCCTGTCGCCGCACAAGTTCATCGGCGGCCCGGGCACGCCGGGCGTCCTCGTCGCCAAGCGCCACCTGTTCAAGAACCGCGTGCCGGCGACGCCGGGCGGCGGCACCGTCGCGTACGTCAACACCGAGGAGCACCGCTACCTCGCCGACCCCGAGCACCGCGAGGAAGGGGGCACGCCCGCGATCATCGAGTCGATCCGCGCCGGCCTCGTCTTCCAGCTCAAGGAGGCCGTCGGCTGCCCGACGATCCGCGCACGCGAGGAGGACTTCATCCGCCGCGCGATCGCGTCGTGGTCGCAGAACCCGAACATCGGCATCCTCGGCAACCGCGACGCGTGGCGGCTCTCGATCGTCTCGTTCGTCGTGCGCCACGACGCGCGCTACCTGCACCACAACTTCATCGTCGCCCTGCTCAACGACCTCTTCGGCATCCAGGCGCGCGGCGGGTGCTCGTGTGCGGGGCCCTACGGCCATCGCCTCCTCGGCATCGACCTCGCGACGTCGAAGGAGTTCGAGCGCGAGATCGTGCGCGGCTGCGAGGGCATCAAGCCCGGCTGGGTGCGCGTCAACTTCAACTACTTCCTCTCCGAGGCCCAGTTCCAGTTCCTCCTCGACGCGATCCACATGGTCGCCGAGCACGGCTGGAAGCTCCTGCCCGATTACCGCTTCGCGCCCGACACCGGGCTCTGGCACCACGCCGCCGGCGCGCCCGACGCGGCGATGCGCCTCGCCGACATCACGTACCGCGGCGGCAAGATGGAGTACCGCTCGCGCCAGGCGACCGAGCCCGAGAGCGCGCTGCCCGCGTACCTCGACGAGGCGCGCCGCATCTTCGCCGACGCGGTCGTCGGACGGCGTACGCGCGCGGCGCGGGATCCCGCGCTCACGCCCGACTTCGAGCACCTGCGCTGGTTCTGGCTGCCGCGCGAGATCGCGAGCGAGCTCGAGGGCCGCGAGTGCTCCGCGGGCGCGGGGATCTAGGCTCCGCTCGTGCCGACCCAGGGTATCAACAGCTCCGGTTACCTGCTGTGAGCGGGCGCGCGGCGCGGCGGTGGTACATTCACGAGACGCGTGAGCCAGAACCTCGACACGGCGACCTGGATCACCCCGCATCACGGGCGTAGCTCGTCGCTGTCCGTCCGCCGCTGCCGCCTCGAGGTCGTCGCCGGCGCGGATGTCGGCACCGTCATCGAGCTCGCGCAGCCGGCGATCGTGATCGGGCGCGCCGGCGGCAGCGCCGATCTCGCGCTGAACGATCAGAAGGTCTCGGGCCTGCACTGCGAGCTGCGGCTCGAGGCCGGCGGCTATCGCCTGCGCGATCTCTCGTCGACGAACGGCACGTACGTGCGCGGCGTGCGCGTCGTCGAGGCGTGGCTCGCGCCCGGCTCGACGATCGCCGTGGGCAAGAGCGCGGTGCTCTTCACGCCGCTCGCCGACGCCGTCGATCTGCCCCTCTGGGGCGAAGCCGGCCTGGCCGGGCTCGTCGGGCAGAGCCCGCCGATGCGCCACCTGTTCGAGATGATCGAGCGCTTCGCCCGCAGCGACGCGACCGTGCTCGTGCAGGGCGAGACCGGCACCGGCAAGGAGCTCGTCGCCGACGCGATCCATCAGCGCTCGCCGCGCGCCGGCGGCCCGTTCCAGGTGCTCGACTGCTCGTCGTTGCCCGAGCAGCTCGTCGAGGACCAGCTCTTCGGTCACGAGCCCGGCGCGTTCACCGGCGCCGCGCGCGCGACGGTCGGCGTGTTCGAGGCGGCGCACGGCGGCACCCTCTTCCTCGACGAGATCGGCGAGCTGCCGCTCGAGACCCAGGCCAAGCTCCTGCGCGCCGTCGAGAGCCGCCGCATCCGCCGCATCGGCTCGACCAAGCAGATCGCGTGCGACGTGCGCATCGTCGCCGCCACCAACCGCGACCTCGCCGTCGAGGTGAACCGCGGGACCTTCCGCGCCGACCTCTACTACCGGCTCGCGGTCGCGCGCCTGACCGTGCCGCCGCTCCGCGATCGCCGCGACGACATCCCGGTCCTGGTCGAGCACTTCCTCCGCCAGCTCGACGGCGCCGGCGTCGCGCCGTTGCCCCACGACTTCCTCGACCGCGCGCAGGCGCACTCGTGGCCGGGCAACGTGCGCGAGCTGCGCAACGCCGTCGAGCGCGCCGCGCTCCTGCCGCACCATCCGACGGTCCTCGCCGCCGAGTCGGCGCCGCGCGCGACCACCGGCGGCGGGACGACGATCGACGTCACGGTCCCGTTCAAGGTCGCCAAGCAGCGCATGATCGACGACTTCGATCGCCGCTACCTCGAGGCGCTGCTCGCCGCCAACGACGGCAACATCTCGGCGGCGGCGCGCGCCGCCGGCATCGACCGCATGTCGATCTACAAGATGATCAAGCGCCTCGGCCTCGACAACCGCGCCGACGACGAGCACACGACGAACGAGGCCGACCGCGCCAGCCGCGGTTGATCGCGTCAGTTCGCCGGCGCCGCCGTCATCGTCACGACCGTCGCCGAGGTGCCGCCGGTCATCACCCGGCGCGTGGCGAAGCCGGGCTTCGTGACCTCGACGAGCGCCGGTCGCTTGGTCAGGACGACGAACGTGCCCGACGCGTCGGTGCCGGGCCCGTCGTGGAACGTGAAGCCGGTGCCCGCCGGGGTCGCGAAGCGCACCTGGGCGCCGGGCGTCGAGGTGGTCACGGTGGCGCCGACGACGGGGCGACGCTGATCGTCGAGGACGACGCCGAAGATCGCGCTCGGGTACGCGATCTGGTCCTCGATCGAGAAGCTCGCGTCGCGCGCGAGGTCGAACGGGATGTAGTGGAACTCGGCCTCGGGGCCGCAGGCGCCGCGTCCCGCCGGCGTCAGGCAGCCGTCACCGGCGTAGACGCCGTCGAACGTGTAGAGCCCGACGCACGAGCCGGTCGACGCCGACGAGAACGTGTAGGGCAGGGTCAGGATGCCCTCGGCGGTCGTGGGCTGCGGCGGGGTCCAGAAGTAGAACCACCACTGGTAGCCGGCGAAGTTGTTGTAGAGGAGCGTCGGGAAGAGGTCGCCGGGCTGCGCCTGGAGCCCGTCGACGGGCGCGCAGGTCCCGCTCGCGACCAGCGTCTGGAAGTCGACGACGCGCACCGGCGTCGGCTGGTCGACGCGGTCGGCGCACGAGAGCACGCCGCGCATCGGCAGCTCGATCTCGTCGCCGAACCGATCGGTCGACGCGACGAAGATCGTCGGGCCGACGGCGCTGCCCTCGATGCAGCCCTCGGCGGCGGCGACGCCGCGGACCTGGATGCCGATGATCTCGAACGGCGGCAGCTCGAGATCGAAGATGCCCGAGAGGTTGTGGTCCTGGAGCGAGCGCACCGTGCCGGCGTCGACCTCGACGCAGTGGTAGGTCTCGTCCTCGAGGCGGCGGCCGGAGAGCGTGAGCTGGATCGCCGTGACGCAGCTCGTGTCGACGTCGTCGCCCTGCGGCGGGACGAGCCGCATCTCGACCGCCTTGTCGCAGCCCGCCGAGAGCACGGTGACGACGGCGATGACGAGGGCGGCGAGCGTGCGCATCAGAACCCCCGGATGGTCGTGGGTTCGCGGGACACGAGCTCGTAGGTCGCGTAGCCGCCGCCGGCGAGCGCGGCGACGCCGACCCAGACATACCAGCGCTCGTACCAGGCCGGGTCGCGATCGCGACGGAAGCCGGCGTCGACGCCGAGCAGGTCGGCGAGGACCGCGGTGCGCGACGCCTCGCGCAAGGACATCGGCGCCGACACGGTGCGCGCGTCGAGATCGAACACGCGCACCGTCAGCTCCTCCTCGCCCTCGATGACGAGCAGCTTGCGGGCGCCGGTGATCTTCGCGAGCGGGCGCGCCTTCTTGAGGCGGGCCTGATCGTCGCGCGCGGCGACGACCGCGTCGCGGGCGCGGCGGGCGCGCGCGACCTCGCTCTCGGGCGAGAGCTCGACCGCGAGCTCGACGGTGCGGTTGGGGCCGACGCGCACGAGCTTGGCGAACGGGCTCTTCTTCGGCCCGGTGACCACGACCAGGTGGTAACCGGCGGCGACGGCGAGCGGCCCGCCGAGCCGCGCCGGCGGCCCGCCGTCGACGGCGATGCGCACGTCCTCGTCGGAGAGCTCGACGAGCTCGATCGCGATGCGGCCGTCGGGGAGCTCCGCGGTGCGCGCGCGCTCGATCACGCGGCGGACACGGGGCGGCGTGGTCTCGCGGTCGATCGGGCGCTCGGGATCGAGGCGGTGGGAGGCGGCGAACCAGGTCTCGGCGTCGGCGGGGTCGTCGAGCTCGTCGGCGATCATGCCGCGCCAGTGCAGGAGCTCGGCGAGCGGCTTGGCGATGCGCTCGGGATCGCCGGCCGTGAGCAGGTCGTTGACCGACTGCTCGAGCAGCTCCTCGGCGCCGTCGTAGTCGAACTTCTCGAAGGCCGCCTTGATCGGGCCGAGGTTCGTCCCGACGCCGCCGGAGCTCGCCGCCGCCCTCGACGGCGTACTCGTCCTCGTCGTCGGCGACCGCGACACCTGCCCACGCCGCGAGCGCGGCCGCGCAGGTCGCGATCACCGCGCGCGGGGTCACGGCACGAGCCTCACGTTGAGCGTCTTCGGCTTGCCGGGACGGACGGTGACGGTGACCGTCTTGCGGACGTTCGACTCGGGGTTGTAGAGGGAGATGTCGTGCACGCCCGCCGGCAAGGTCAGGGTCGTCGGCGTCTCCACGCGCTTGCCGCCCATCTCGACGTACGCCCACGGTTTGGCATAGATCCGCACGCTCCCCGTGCCCGTGCCCGTGCCCGTGCCCGTGCCCGATCCGGGGCTCGCTCCGTCCTCGTCCTTGTCGGAGGGCCTCGGGCCTCGGGCCTCGGGCCTCGGCGAAGGCTTCGGGCTTCGGGCTTCGGCTTTCGGCTTCGCCGCTGCGCGCTTCGGCTGCTTCGCGACGGGGATGCTCTCCGGATCGGTGATGGTGACCGGATCCATCGCGATCTCCTCGACGGGATCCGACGGAGCCGGAGCAGGGGCAGGGGCAGGGGCAGGGACAAGGCCAAGGCCAAGGACAAGGCCAGGGCCAGGGACAAGGCCAAGGCCAGGGACAAGGCCAAGGCGGCCAGTGGAACCAGGGCCAGTTCGCGCAGAACGGCAACGGTCAGGGGCAGGGGATGGGCCAGGGAGCCGGCCAGCAGGGGTTCGGCCAAGGCGGTCAAGGGCAGGGCCAGGGCCAAGGCCAAGGGCAGGGCCAGGGACAAGGCGGCCAGAGCCAGGGCACCTCGCAGCAGGGCAGCCAATCGTGGGGCTCTGGAAGTGGCGGAAATCCTTTGGGAACTGGCCAGGGGGCCGGGGCCTCGGAGCACGGCGTCCAGGTCGATCCCGGCGTCGACCCTGGCCAGAACGCCCAGCTCGCGAACGCGCCCGAAGCGGGCGGCTTCCTACCGGGCGGCGGACGTGGGGGCGGCCCGAGCGGTGCCCAGATGGACGCCCTCCAGGGCGGCCGCTCGGGGGCCGGCACCGGGGAGCTCGGGGGCGAGGGCGACGACGCCCCGCACATCGCGGGACAGAGCTCGGTGCCAGCTTCCTTGCGAGCCTACGT
>JAIOII010000249.1 GCA_019912685.1 Kofleriaceae bacterium | reverse complement strand
CACGAGCGCCGTCGCGAGGACCGCCGTGAACACGCGGCGGCCGAGGCGCTCGGTCGCGAGCGCCAGCTCCGGGTCGCGCGACTTCACCTCGAGCTTGCCCGAGCGCAGGTCGTCGAGGATGTCGTGCACCTGCCCCGGCAGATCGACGGCGCCGGTCGTGAGCGAGCGGAAGCCGCGCAGGAGGTCGCGCCCGATCCGCCGCGGCCCGAAGCGCTCCATCACGAGCCGCGTGAAGTACGGGCGCAGCTCGGTCCACACGTCGAGGTCCGGATCGAGCTGCTTGCCCACGCCCTCGACGGTCATGAGCGCCTTGCCGACCATGAGCATCTCGACCGGCATCTCGATGTCGTACTTGACCGCGCCCTGCACGAGGTCGCGGATGAGCGCGGACATCTCGACCTCGTTCAGCGGCCGCCCGAGGTACTTCTCGGACAGCTCGGCGACCTCGGCGCGGAAGCGCGGCAGGTCGACGCGCCCCTTGGGCCGACCCATCGCGAGCAGCGAGTCGGCGAGGCCGTTCGCGTCGCCGGTGACCGCGGCGAGCATGAGCTGGATCGCCTTGTCGCGCATGTCCTCGGACAGGCGACCGACGAGCCCGAGATCGATGAGCCCGAGCACCGGCTCCTGCGCGGTGCCCATCATGATGATGTTGCCGGGGTGCGGATCGGCGTGGAAGAAGCCGTCCTCGAACACCATCTTCGCGATCACGCCGAGCGCGCGCCGCGCGATGCGCGGCCCGGTCTGGGCGTCGCCGGCGGCGACGAAGTCGTCGAGGTGCTGACCGACGAAGCGCTCCATCACGAGCGTGCGCTTGCCCGAGGCCTGGCGGTACGGCTTCGGGAAGCGGACCTCGGGGTGACCCTCGAAGTTGCGCGTGAAGCGCAGCGCGTTGTCGGCCTCGAGCCCGGTGTCGAGCTCGGCGGTGATCGCGCGGTCGAACTCGCTCACCATCGCGATCGGCGTGAACGTCCGCGTCTCGGGCACGTGAGCCTCGAGCAGCCGGGCGAGCAGGTACAGGAGGTCGAGGTCGCGCTCGACGGTCGCGCGCGCCCGCGGCCGCTGCAGCTTCACCACGACGTCGATGTCGCCCTCGCCCTCCCCGCCGCGCAGCGTCGCCAGGTGCACCTGGCCGATCGACGCCGACGCGAGCGGCGTGCGCTCGAAGCTGGCGAACACCGCGTCGAGGCTCGCGCCGTAGGCCTCGGTGAGGACCTCGTCGACCTCCTCGACGGTCATCGGCGGCACGTCGTCCTGCAGCTTCTTGAGCTCGGCGATGACGTCGGCGGGCAGGATGTCCGGCCGCGTCGACATCACCTGCCCGAGCTTCACGAACGACGGCCCGAGGTCCTGCAGCGCCTCGCGCAGGCGCCCGCGAGCGGCCCGAGCGGCAGCCGCGACACGATCTCGCCGAACCCGTGGCGCGCGAGGACCAGCGCGATCTGCGCCAACCGCTCGGTGTTCTTGACAGTCCGGACCACGGACACCATCGCGCCGCGATCATGTCACGAACCGCGGCGCTGCGTCGTCTCGTGGGCAGGAGGAACGAGATGCTGAAGTGGTTCATCCGGCGCAAGCTGGCCGCCTTCGAGAAGACCTACGGCTACGACGCGAGCTACGCCCACGAGCTGCTCGCGGCCGACACGAGCGCCGTCCTCGCGTTCGCGCGCATCCAGGCGATGGGGAGCTACCGCAAGGGCGTCCCGAAGGAGGCGTGGTACGCCGCCAAGCTGGTCGGCACGTTGAACGAGGACTGCGGTCCGTGCACGCAGCTCAACGTCACGATGGCGCTCCGTGACGGGGTCGACGGCAAGCAGCTCGCGGCCGTGCTCGCCGGCGACGAGGCGACCATGTCGTCGGATGTCGCGCTCGCCGTGCGCTTCGCGCGCGCCGCCCTCGCGCACGATCTCGAGGCCGACGGGTACCGCGAGGAGATCGTGCGGCGCTGGGGCGCGAAGGGCCTCGTCTCGCTCAGCTTCGGCCTCACCGTCGCGCGCGTGTACCCGACGATCAAGTACGCCCTCGGCCACGGCAAGGCGTGCGCGCGCGTCGTCGTCGGCGGCACCCTCGTGACCGTGGCATGACCGGAGCATGACGGCACGACGCGCGCCTCCTGCCAGCCTCGTGGGATGGAGCTTCGCCCCGCCTCCGCCTACGTGCGCGAGCTCAGGCCCGCGCTCGGCCCCGAGGTCTTCGCGCCCGCGCGCTCGCGCCTCCTCTGGTTGCCGGCGCACGTCGCGCTGATCGCGACGGCGATCGTCGCGGTCGCCGGCGGCTGGCTGCCGTGGCCGCTGGTCCCGCTCGCCTCGCTCGCGCTGGGCGTGAGCTTCGCCGGCATCACGTTCCTCGCCCACGAGACCTTGCACGGCGGCGTCGTGCGCGGGCGCCGCGCCCGCCGGATCGTCGGCTGGCTCGGGTTCCTGCCGTTCGTCGTGTCGCCGAAGCTGTGGCTCCTCTGGCACAACCGCGAGCACCACGGCCACACCAACGAGCGCGGCGTCGATCCCGACATGTACCCGGCCTTGCCCGAGTACCAGGCGAGCCGGCTCATCCGCGTCATCACCGATCGCTTCGCCCTCGGCGCCCGCCGCTGGACCGGCGTCCTGAGCCTGCTCCTCGGCTTCACCGGGCAGAGCTCGCAGATGCTGGTGCACGCGCGGCGGCGCCTCGGCATGCCGGCGCGCGATCACCGGGTCGCGCTCGCCGAGACCGGCCTCGGCATCGCCGTGTGGACCGGCGTCGCGCTCCTCGTCGGACCGCTCGGGTTCCTCTTCGTCTACGTCGTCCCGCTCGTGGTCGCCAACTGGATCGTCATGGCCTTCATCCTGACCAACCACGGCCTGTCGCCGGCGACGGCGGTGAACGATCCGCTCGCCAACTCGCTCTCGGTGACCGTGCCGCGCGTCGCCGACTGGCTGTCGCTCGGCTTCGGCCACCACGTCGAGCACCACCTCTTCCCGGCGATGAGCACGCGCCACGCCCCGCGCGTGCGCGCGCTGCTCGTCGAGCGCTGGCCCGAGCGCTACCAGTCGCTGCCGCTCGGCCAGGCGCTCCTCCGCCTGCACCGCACCGCCCGCGTCTACCGCGACGACGTCACCTTGTGCGATCCGCGCAGCGGCGCCGTCTTCCCCACGCTCGCGCTGCGCCCTACTCTTTCGCCTCCGCCTTCTCCGTCCGCTCGCTGAGCTCGCGCGTGAGCTTGGGCAGCTCGGAGAGATCGGGCACGAGGATGAGCTCGATGCGGCGGTTCTTCTGCCGGCCGCGCTTCGAGCGGTTGCTCGCGACCGGGTCCTTGTCGGCGTAGCCGGCCGCGGCGAGGAGCTCGGGCGGCGTGCCCGCGGCGACCAGGAACTCGACGACCGACACGGCGCGGTCCGTCGACAGGTACCAGTTGTTCCGGTACTCGGGCTTGTCGATCGGGACGTTGTCGGTGTGGCCGGCGACCAGGATGCGGCGGCGGCCGAGCTCCTTCAGGACCGTGCTCACCCTGGTGAGCGTCTTCTTGCCGGCCTCGCTCAGCTCGGCCGACGCGCTCGGGAAGAGCACGCCCGACGGCAGCTTGATCGTCATCTGGCCCTTGCGAAACGCGATCTCGAGATCGCCGGCGTCGACGAGGCTCTTGAACCGCGCCTGCAGATCGGCGAACGCCGCGATGCGCTTCTGGTCCGCCTCGCGCATCGCGCGCAGCTCGGCGAGGTCGGCCTCGGTCGCCGCCTTCTCGTCGCGCACCTTCGAGAGCTCACCCTCGGTCTCGCTCGACCTCGTGCCGAGCGTGGCGACCTCGCCCTCGAGCGTCGTGATGCGGCCGCTGGCCGTCGCCAGCTGGGCCTCGAGATCGGCGACGGCCTTCTGGTGAGTCGACTTCTTCACGCACGCCGGCACGGCAGCCAGCGCGAGCGCCAGGACGAGCGCGCACGGTGCTCTCATCGCTTACCTCCTGCGGACCAGTCTACGCCCGCCCGGCGCGGGCTTCGTCCGGAGTCGCGCGCGCTCGAGCAGCTCTCGAACGCGCGCCGCAGGATCGGTACCGAGCCCCACATCCAGGATCCGGCGCACGTCGGCGGTGACCGCCGCGCCGACGGGCGCGCTCCCGGCGCGGCGATCGATCGCGGCGAGGAAGTCGGCGGTCGCGTACGAGCCGTGCGCACGCGCGTGCGCGATCATGGCGGCCCAGACGGCGAGGACGCCGCCGCGATCGGCGAGCGCGCGATCGACGAGGAAGTGCACGAGCTCGCCGCACGCGTAGTAGCTCGCGTCGGCGGCCTCGGCGTGGAGCGGGCCGCGGAGGGTCGCGATGCAGCCGTTGGCCGCCTCGAGGATGCGGTCCTCGTGCGCGCGCGGCGTGAGGAGGCCCGCGTCGACGAGCGCGAGCCCCGCGACGTAGACCGCCGAGCCCTCGCTCAGCCACTCGTCGCGCTTCTCGCCGCTGCGTCGCGCGAGCTGCGCGTTCCACAGGTGGAACGCCTCGTGGGCGAGCACCTCGTACCAGCGCGCGCGGCGAGCGGGCGAGGCGCGCGCCCAGTCCTTCCCGATCGCCTCGAGGTGGATGAGCCGCGGCAGCGTCCTGCCCCGCAGCGCCTCGTCCCGCCGCCCGGGGTCGGTGTGCGAGGCGAGCACCAGCGGCACGAAGTCGAGGGCCACGCCGGTCGCGTCGCCGTGGAACGCGAAGAGCTCGGGCAGGAGCCGCGTCGTGTCGGCGGCGAGCCACGCCGGCAGCCCCGGGTCGGCGACGAGCGTCACGCGCTCGTGCCGCGTCGCCGCGATCGAGCCGGCATAGAGGTAGGTCCCGCGCACGTCGCCCGCCGGCTCGTCCCAGACGAGCTCGGCCGGCGCGGCGCGATCGAGGACGCGCAGCGACCGGCCCGGCGTGGTGCGGAAGTGCCAGCGGCGCGCGTGGTCGCGATCGAGCCGGCGGCAGCGCGGCTCGCAGGTGAAGCCGTAGGCGCCGACCTGGGCGGTGAAGAGGAGCCGACTGCCGTCGGTGAAGCGGACGTTGAGCGACGGCGCGCGCCCGGCGTCGCGCGTGTCCGACGGAAACGTCGCGGTGAACGTCGTGCGCGCGGCGTGGTCGGCGGCGCGGAGGATCTCGTAGTCGCCGGACGGATCGCGGTCCCAGACGAGCTCGTCGGGGAGCCGCCACGTCTCGTGGCGGTTGGACGGGATGCGGCGATCGAAGATGATCGACGGCGCGGGAGCCGCGAGCGTCCAGGTGATCGACCAGGCGTCGGCGGCGGGGAGCTCGGTGACGGAGATGGTGAGGGGG